>JAWVGD010000340.1:0-16868 GCA_033855515.1 Baekduia sp. | reverse complement strand
GCGTCGGGTCCGTGTTGTCGTTCTCCAGGGGCAGGCCCTGCGCGTGGGCGGCGTCCGCCCAGGCGGGGACGTCGAGGTCGTTGAGGCGCGGGTTGCCGATCGTCTCGCCGAAGACGAGCTTGGTGTTCTCGTCGGTCAGCTCGGCGACGGCGCCCGGGTGGTCGGCGTCGGCGAACCGCACCTCGATGCCGTACTGCGGCAGCGTGTGCGCGAACAGGTTGTAGGTGCCGCCGTACAGCTGGGACACCGAGATGATGTTGTCGCCCGCGCGGGCGATGTTCAGCACCGCGTAGGTGACCGCGGCCTGGCCGGAGGCGGTGACCAGCGCGCCGACGCCACCCTCGAGCTGCGCGAGGCGCTGCTCGAGCACGTCCCAGGTCGGGTTCATGATCCGGGAGTAGATGTTGCCCGGCGTCTTGAGCGCGAACAGGTCTGCCGCGTGCTCGGTGTCGTCGAAGACGAACGAGGTCGTCTGGTAGATCGGGACCGCACGGGCGTTCGTCGCGGGATCGGGCGACTGGCCCCCGTGGAGGGCGACGGTCTCGGGGCGGTACGTGATGGCGTCGTCGGACATGGAGGCACCTTACGCGTTCGGGAGGGTTCTACTAAAAGGCTATCTGGTTTCGGGAGATTGTGGCCGGGGACGCGCGCGGCGGTCGCGGCCCGTGACGGCTCTGCCGCGTCCGCGTTCCGATCCGCGCGCGCCGCGGGGCGGCGCCGCCGCCGGCGTGCACCCTGGCGCCCATGCACATCGACGTCGAGGCGCTGGCCTACCACCGCGGCCCGAAGGCCTGCACCCACTACCGCGAGCGGGAGCCTGGCCGCCTCCAATTGCGCGTCGACCTCCAAGCCGACGAGAGCGTCTGCGACGTCCTGCTCGAGGAGCGCGACGACGTCGTCGAAGTGCTGATCCTCGTCTGCGGCGGCCACCGACCGGCCGGGGCCGGTGTCTGCAACGCGCCCGTCCACGTGTACCTCGACGAGCCGCTGGGCGACCGGCGGGTGATCGACGCGGTCCGCGGCGGCGCCGAGATCGAGGAGCACCTGCCGGCGTGGTGAGGCTACGTGGCGAGGACGGCGATCGCCGCGGCGAGCACCCGCGCGCCGAGCTCGCAGTGCGCCGGCGTGGTGAATTCCTCTGGGTTGTGGCTGATGCCGCCACGGCTCGGGACGAAGAGCATGGCCGCGGGCACGTGCCGGCCCAGCACCATCGCGTCATGGCCGGCGCCGCTGACGAGCTCGAGGACCTGCGCCCCCTCGGCTTCTGCCGCGCGATGGATGACCGCCTGCATCGCGGGGTCCATCGCCACGGGCTCGAGGCGATGGACGCGCGTGGCCTCGGCGGTCAGGCCCTCCTGCGCCGCGCACGCCGTCACGATGTCGCGCACGGCGGCCTCCGCGCGCTCCAGCGCGGCGGGATCGGCGGTCCGCACGTCGACGCTGAACGTGCACGCTCCCGGGACGACGTTGGAGCCGCCCGGCGCCACCTCGATCTCCCCGACCGTGAGCCGGAGCCCGTGGCCGAGCGCGTGCTCGCGCAGGGACAGGATCGCCCGCGCGGCTCCGGCGAGCGCATCGCGGCGCAGGTCCATCGGCGTGGTCCCGGCGTGGTTGGCCTGCCCGCGGAGGGTCACGCGCAGGCCGAGCAGCCCGACGATCGCCGTCACGACCCCGATGCCGGCGCCGGCCTCCTCGAGCACCGGGCCTTGCTCGATGTGCAGCTCGAGGTAGCTGCCGACGCGGTGGAGGCCGCGCGCACCGGGCAGCGACGCGGGATCGCTGCCCGCGGCCGCCATGGCCGCGGCCACGGTGGTGCCCGCGGCGTCGGCGGACCCCAGCTCGGCCTCGAGCGGCTCACCCGCGAAGGCGCGCGACCCGAACATGGAGGTCGCGAAGCGCGTGCCCTCCTCGTCGTTGAAGGCGGCCAGCCAGAGGGGGCGCCCGAGGCGCGCACCGCCGGCATGCAGGCGGCGGGCCGCGTCGAGCCCGCCCAGGACGCCCAGCGCGCCGTCGTAGCGGCCACCCTGCCGGACGGTGTCGATGTGGGAGCCGACCAGCACCGCGGGGGCGTCGCGGCGACCGGCCCAGCGGGCGACGACGTTGCCCGCCGGGTCGATCTCGGCCGTGGCCCCGGCGTCGACGCAGCGCTCCACGAGCCACTGCGACGCCTGCATCAGCTGCGGCGACCACGCCGTGCGGGTCACGCCGTCGCCGTCGGCGCCGATGGCGGCCAGCGCCAGCAGCTCCGCGCCGAGGGTGTCGGAGGCGGCGGGGTCAGGCATCGCGCGTGACGACCCACATCATGCGGGCCGGCGCCTCGGGCGAAGCGTTCGGCCGGATGTGGCTGCGCATCGTGATTCGTGATGGTAGACCGCGATGGGCCGGTGAACCCCATGACCGCCCGGGCACCAGCGGAGGGGGAGGGATTCGAACCCTCGGTACGGCGAAGCCGTACAACGGTTTTCGAGACCGCCCCGTTCAACCACTCCGGCACCCCTCCGTGCCCGTACGGGCGACCGGAAGGGTAGCGATCCCGGGGCTCAGTCGAGTCCGGCGAGCTTGCGCAGGAGGCCGTGGAGCTGGGTCCGCTCGCGCTCGCTGAGCGGGGCAAATGCCTCCTCGCCAACGCGGGTCGCGGCCTCTCGGGCCTGCGCCAGGATGGCCGTGCCCGCGTCGGTCAGGTGCACCGCGCGCTTGCGCCGGTCGCTGGGGTGCGGCCGCCGCTCCGCCCACCCCGCCTCCTGGAGGCCGTCGAGCATCTGCACCATCGAGCTGGGGTCGATCCCCGTCGCGTCGACGAGCGCCTGCTGGGTCAGGCCGGGATCGGCGTCGATGACGCTGAGCACGGCGAACTGCTGCGGGCGCAGGCCGAGGTCGTCGAGGCCCTGAGCGAACGCGCCGCGGGAGCGCACCGCGCACCAGTTCATGAGGAACCCCGTGTAGTCGCCGAGGGCCTCGGGAGGCTTGGATTCACCGAGCATCAGGACAACAGACTCTAGGCGATACGAATCATTCGTGATACAAACGTTTTTGACATGACTGCTCTCACTCGCTGGATCTTGGCGCATCGCAAGCTCGTCGTCGGCTTCTGGGTCGTCGTCACCGTCATCGGCATTCTCACCGCCGGCGCGGCGAGCAAGGCGATGGACCAGAAGTTCTCGGTCCCCGGCCGTGAAGGCTGGGAGACCAACCAGGACATCGCCAAGCTCTACGGCGGCACCGGCGGAACCGGGGCGCCGCTGGTCCCCGTCGTCACGCTGCCCGCCGGAACGACCGCCGCGGACCCGGCCGTCCGCGCAGATCTGCAGAAGGTCGAGGACCGGCTCGCCGGCGCGCTGCCGGGCTCGCGCATCGCCGGCTACGCCTCCACCCAGGACAAGGCCTTCCTGTCGCCCGACGGCCGGACGACCTTCGCCGTGGCCTACCCGCCGCCGGACCCCGACCAGCCCTTCGGCGACAATCCCAAGGCCGAGAAGAAGGCGCGCGCCGCGCTGGCCGGCGCCACCGTCGCCGGCGCGCCGGTCCACCTGTCGGGCTACGACGCGCTCGCCGGGCAGAGCGGTGGCGGCAACGGCCCCGGCGTCCTGGTCGAGGCGCTGGTCGGCGGCTTCGGCGCGCTGCTCGTGCTCGGCTTCGTCTTCGGCTCGCTGCTCGCCTTCGTCCCGCTGCTCATGGCCATCCCGGCGATCATGACGTCGTTCCTGGCGGTCTACGGGCTCACGACCGTCACGGGCGTCTCCCCCATCGTGCAGTTCCTGATCGCGCTGATCGGCCTCGGCGTGGCGATCGACTACTCGCTCATCGTCGTCGTACGCTGGCGCGAGGAGCGCGCCCACGGCCACGAGGGCGACGAGGCGATCGTCCGCGCGATGGGCACCGCCGGTCGCGCGGTCGTGTTCTCCGGCACGACCGTCGCGATCGGCCTGCTCGCCCTCGTCCTGCTGCCGCTGCCGTTCCTGCGCAGCGTCGGGATCGGCGGGATGCTCATCCCGCTCATCAGCGTCGCCGTCGCGCTGACGCTGCTCCCCGTCGTTCTGCACTCGCTCGGGTCGCGCCTGGACTGGCCGCACCGGCGCACCGACGACAAGGCGTCGGCGGCGTGGACCCGCTGGGCCGAGGGCGTCGTGCGCCATCGCTGGGTCGCCGCCGCGTCCGCGCTGGCGGTGCTGGTCGTGCTCCTGGTGTTCGCGTCCAACCTCCACCCCGGCGTGTCGAACGTCGACACGATCGCCAAGTCCGGCGACGCCAAGGACGGCCTGGTGGCATTGGAGCGCTCGGGCATCGGCGCCGGGGCCCTGCTGCCGCACGAGATCCTCGTCGCCGACGGCGACCCGGCGCACGTGGCGCGCGCGGTCGCCGGCGTGGACGGCATCCACGGGACAGTCACGCCCGCGAGCGCCCAGTGGCGCCGCGGCGGCACCGCGCTGGTGGAGGCGTTCCCGCTGAAGGACGGCTCCAGCCAGGCCGGGCGCGACCTCGTCGGCGCCGTCCGCGGCGCGGCGCACGATGCCGGGCCGGACGTGCGCCTCGGCGGCACGGTGGCCCAGAACGCGGACTTCATCGACGCGGTCTACTCGAACTTCCCGCTGATGATCCTGTTGATCTCGGTGATCAGCTTCATCTTGCTCGCCCGCGCGTTCCGGTCGCTGCTGCTGCCGCTCAAGGCGGTGGTCTTGAACGTCATCAGCGTCTGCGCCGCATGGGGCGTGCTGGTGATCTTCTGGCAGCAGGGCCACGGCTCGGAGTTGTTGTGGAACATCTCGGCCACCGGCTCGATCACCTCCTGGATCCCGCTGATGGTGTTCGCGTTCCTGTTCGGGTTGTCGATGGACTACGAGGTGTTCATCCTCGCCCGCATGCGCGAGGAGTACGACGCGACCGGCGACACCGACACCGCCGTCGTGCGCGGGATCGGCCGCACCGGGCGACTGGTCACGAGCGCGGCGCTGATCCTGTTCCTGGCGTTCGTCTCCATGGCCTCCGGGCCCCAGACCGACGTGAAGGTCCTGGCGACGGGGCTCGCTGCGGGCATCCTGCTCGACGCCACGGTCATCCGCGCACTGCTGGTACCCGCCGTCGTCTCGCTGTTCGGCCGCTGGAACTGGATCCTTCCGGATGGCGCGGCGCGGCTGCTGCGGGTCGCCCCGTCCAGGGCACACGAGCCCGTGGCCGAGAGCGCCTGACGCGCGCCTTAGCTAAACGCCGGCGGGCGCGCCGACGCGGCCCTTGACGAGGTCGGCCGCCCGCTCGGCGACCATGATCGTGGGGGCGTTGGTGTTGCCGCCCGGCACGATCGGGAAGACCGAGGCGTCGACGACGCGCAGCCCGTCGACGCCGCGCACGCGCAGCTCCGGGTCGAGCACGGCGTCCTCGCCGCCCATGCGGCACGTGCCTGACGGGTGGTAGAGCAGCTCGACGTTGCGCCGCACGAAGTCGCCCACGTCGCCGTCGTCGCGGATCGCGGCGCCGGGGTAGATCTCGCGCCCGCGGGCGGAGGCCAGCGGCTCGGCGCCGGCGATCTCGCGCGCCAGCTCGACGCCGGTCACCAGCGCGGCGAGGTCCTCGGGTTCGGCGAACGTGTTGGTGAGGATGCGGGGCTTGGCCAGCGGGTCGGGCCCGGCCAGGCGGATCTCGCCGCGGCTCTTTGGACTCACGAGGACGGGCCCCATCGTGAAGGCGTGGCCGTCGAACTCCTCAGCGCCGTTGTCGACGAAGTACGCGGGCGCGAAGTGGTACTGGAGGTCGGCGGCCGGCAGGCCGGGACGGCTGCGGACGAACGCGAACGCCTCGGCGACCGTCGAGGTCAGCGGGCCGGTGCGCCGCAGCAGCCACTCGGCCAGCGGCCTCGGCTTGTCGGCGCCGTAGAGCGACTCGGCGACCGTCGACTCCCACACGCACACGACGTAGGGGTGGTCCTGGAGGTTGGCGCCGACGCCGGGGCTGTCGACCGCGACGCGCACGCCGACCTCGCCCAGGTGGTCGGCCGGGCCGATGCCCGACAGCATCAACAACTGCGGCGACCCGATCGCGCCGGCGCAGACCAGCACCTCGCGCTCGGCGCGCAGTGTCTGCTCGCGACCGCGCTTGTCGCGCAGCGCCACGCCGACCGCCCGGTCGCCCTCCAGGACGACCCGAGCGGCGTGCATGCCGGTCCGGACCTCGAGGTTGGGGCGGTCGAGCACCGGGCGGAGATAGGCGTCGGCGGCGCTCCACCGGCGCCCGTTGCGCTGCGTGACCTGCACGAGCGACGCGCCGTCCTGCTCGGGCCCGTTGTAGTCGGCCACCCGCGGGATGCCGACGCGCTCGGCAGCCTCCAGGAAGCGGCGGGTCAGCGGCCGCGGCGAGCGCTCGTCGGCGACGTTGAGCGGTCCCCCGACCGCGTGGTGCTCGGAGGCGCCGCGCTCGTTGTTCTCCGCCTTCAGGAAGTACGGGCGGATGTCCTCCCAGCCCCACCCGGCCGCGCCGTCGCGCTCCCAGAGGTCGTAGTCCAGCGGCCGGCCGCGGACGTAGAGCATCGCGTTCATCGAGCTCGACCCGCCGAGCGACTTCCCGCGCGGGATGTAGAGCGAGCGCCCCTCGCAGTGCGGCTCGGGCTCGGTGAAGTAGTCCCAATCCAGGTTGGTGTGGAACTGCTTGGCGAACGCGGCCGGGATCTTGATGTTCGGGTGGCGGTCCTTGCCGCCGGCCTCGACGAGGACCACGCGCACGGCGGGGTCCTCGGTGAGCCGGTTGGCGAGGACGCAGCCGGCGGAGCCGGCACCGACGATGACGTAGTCCACGGGGGGCATCCCCCGATGCTCGCCGACCGCCGGTGCCGGGCGCAAGTCGCTGCTGCGTCAGCTTGCGGCGGCGGTCAGGGCCGCCGCCTTGCCCTGCAGGTCGTAGAGGCCGCTGACGGTCGTCTTGGTGCCGACCTTCTGAACGACCGTCATCAGCGCGCTCGCCCCGACGCGGGTGTCGTTGCGCACGCCGCCGCCGGCGCCATCGGTCAGGACGAAGCGGATGCTGCCGTCCTTGACCGCCTGGGCCAGCCAGCTCGCGGTGACCTGGCTCTCCCGGCCGGAGAACCCGCCGATCCCGGCGACATCGGCGCCCGAGCTGATGATCGAGTCCGACGCACCCTCCTGGCTGGTGATCGCGATGGTCCCGCCGCCGTGGTTCTTGGCGTAGGTCAACGCGGAGGTCAGGTTCGTGTTGCCGCCGAACCGGCCTCCGCCGCCGCCTCCGCCGCCGAAGCCGGCCGGCGGCCCGTTGCCGGCCGGGTTGGCGCCCGCCATCGGGAAGCCCGCGGGCGGCGCGGCCTGCTGGCCGGCGGTGCCCGGCGCCTGCGGGGGCTGCCCGCCGCCGAAGCCGCCGCCACCACCGCCGGGGCCGCCCGCACCGCCGCGGCCGCCCGCACCGCCGGGGCCGCCGCCGCCGGGGCCGTCGTTGCCCGCCGACTGCGGGCCGCCGGCCGGGAACGTGCCGTTGGCGGCGTGCCCGAGCGTCTCGGCCGCCCAGGTCGCCGGGGCGATCAGCAGCGCACCAAGCGCCACGGCCAGCACGGCGCCACGGACCTTCGCGGGCACCGCCATGGCGAGCACCGCCGCTCCGACGACGCCGGCGGCCACCGCGACCGGGATCAGCCAGTCGACGTTCGACGCGCCACGCTGGATGACCACGACCTCCGAGATCACGCCGCCCAGCAGCGCGAGCGGGCCGACGATCCGCGCGGCCCGGTCGCCGCGCAGCGCGGTGCCGGCCGCGGCGCCGACCAGCACGGCGGTGAACGGTGCGAGCATCGACACGTAGTAGGGGTGGAAGATGCCCTTGGCGAAGCTGAAGACGATCGCGGTCGTCGCGAACGCCCCGCCGGCGGCGATGAGCCAGCCCGTGCGTGGATCGGTCCGCTTCAGGCGCGTGAGCACCACGAGCGCCACGCCGCCGGCCAGCGCGGCGCCGACCAGCCAGCCCGCCTGGCCGCCGAGGCTGGAGTCCACCAGGCGCAGGATGCCGGTGTTGCCGCCGAAGAGGGAGTTCATGCCGCCACCGCGGCCGCCGCCACCGCCACCCGCCGTGCCGCCCGGGCCGCCGGCCTGGCCGTCGACGCGGCCGAGGCCGTTGTAGCCGAAGATCAGCGACCAGATCGAGTTGTCCGACGTGCCCGACACCCACGGCCGGCTGCCGGCGGGGGTCAGCCAGACCAGCACCGGCCACGCCAGCGCGACGACGGCCATCACGGCGCCGCCGGTCAGCAGCTGGCGCACGGCGACGAGCCGGCCGCGCGGCGCGACCCAGAGGTACGCCGCCGCCAGCGCCGGCAGCACCAGCAGCGCGGTGCCCATCTTCGTCTCGAAGCCGAGCCCGATCGCCACGCCGGCCCACACGAGCCAGCGCGTCCGGCCGTCCTGAAGCGCGCGGACGACGAACCACAGTGCCGCGGCGCTGCAGAGCACCACGAGCGCATCGGGGTTGTTGTGGCGCGAGATCGCGACCGTGACCGGCGTGAGCACGAGCACGAGGCCCGCGACGAACCCGGCCGGCCGGCCGAACACGCGCCGCGTCAGGTCATAGGCCAACCCGACGGTCGCGACGCCCATGAGCGCCTGCGGGACGAGCATGCTCCACGAGCTCATGCCGAACGCGCGCACCGACAGCGCCTGCACCCACAGCGCCAGCGGCGGCTTGTCCACCGTCATGACGCCGGCGGAGTCGAACGAGTTGTAGAGGAACGCGTGCCAGCTGCCGGCCATCGACCGCACGGCGGCCGAGTAGTACGTGTTGGCCCAGCCGTTGCGGTTCAGCGCCCAGAGGTCCAGGACGGCGGCGAGCACCAGCAGCAACGCCAGCTCGGGCCTCGGGACTGGAACGCGCAGGGCGCGCAGGCGGTCACGCGCGGCGGTCGTGGGGGTGTGCGGGGCCCGCACGTCGGCAGAGGTCGCAGTCGACATGCCGGGAGCATCGGCGGGCCTCCTGGGCGAACTCGCAACGCTTCCTGGGACCTCCCTGAGAAACGGTCCCCAGCCTTCTCTCAGAAAGATCCCATGGCGCTCCGACGCGCGCCATCGATCTTGCTGTCCATGACCTACCTCCCTGCCGGACCGGAGCGCCCCGACGTCGACGTCGTCGTTCCGGTCTACAACGAGCAGGCCGCGCTCGCCTCCAGCATCCGCCGGCTCCACGCGTTCCTCACCGAGAGCTTCCCGTTCTCGTGGCGCATCGTGGTCGCCGACAACGCGAGCACCGACGCGACACCGCGGATCGCCGCGGCGCTGGCGCTCCAGCTTCCCGGCGTCACGCACCTGCGCCTGGACCGCAAGGGCCGCGGGCTGGCGCTGCGCGAGGCGTGGAGCCACAGCACGGCGCGCGTCGTGTCCTACATGGACGTCGACCTCTCGACCGACCTGCGCGCGCTGCTGCCGCTCGTCGCCCCGCTGCTGTCGGGCCACAGCGACGTGGCGATCGGCTCGCGGCTGGCCTACGGCGCCAAGGTCGTCCGGGGCCCCAAGCGCGAGGTCATCTCCAGGTCCTACAACAAGATCCTGCATGCCGCGCTGCGCGTGCACTTCACCGATGCGCAGTGCGGCTTCAAGGCCGCGACCGCCGCCGCGGCCGCCGAGCTCCTGCCGCAGATCCGCGACGACGGATGGTTCTTCGACACCGAGCTGCTGGTGCTCGCCGGCCGCGCCGGCCTGCGCATCCACGAGGTCCCGGTCGACTGGGTCGACGACCCCGACTCGCGCGTGGACATCGTGCGCACGGCGACCGACGACCTGAAGGGCGTGGCGCGCCTGGCGTTCGCGACCCCGGTCGCGCGCTTCGCCGCGGTGGGCATCGCGTCGACCATCGCCTATGCCTTGATCTACCTGGCCCTGCGCGGGCCGCTCGGGGCGGGAAGCGCCAACGCGTTGTCGCTCGCGCTGACCGCCGTCGGCAACACGGCCGCCAACCGGCGCCTCACGTTCGGCCTGCAGGGCCGCCGCGGGCTCGTGCGCCAGCACGCCGCCGGCGCCGTCGTCTACGCGATCACGCTCGGCCTGACCGCCGGGGCCCTCGGCGTCCTGCACGGCGTGGCGCCGGGCGCATCGCACGCCGTGGAGGTGTCGGTCCTCGTCGCGGCCGGGCTCGTGGCGACCGTGACGCGATACGTGGCGCTGAAGACCTGGGTGTTCGCGGCGGCGCGGCGGGAACGGATCGCCGCGCTGCCGGAGCGGGCAACGCCCGTCGCGCCGCCGCGAACCCCAGCGCTGCCGGCGACGCCGGCACACGCCGAGTCGCGGTCTTAGGCGTTCAGGTCCCAACCAACGCCCGCCCGTCCCGAGACCCCACCCACGTCAGCCCCCGGGCGCCGGCACCAGCGACCGCGCGCCGCGCGCCCTACCCCGCCGGCGCCGTCCCCGCCACGGCCCTCGCCCGCCCATCAGCCAGCGCCCGCGCCGCCGCGGACAGTCGCGCCACGGCCGGCCGCGGGTCGACGCCCGCCACGGACTCGTACGTCGTCAGCAGGTTCTGGCGCACCAGGTGCAGGACGTCGGCGCGCGGGAGGTCGCCACCCGCCAGCCAGCGGACCACGACGCCCTCGCAGAACGCGAGCCAGCCCTCGATGGCGGCCTCCAGCGCCGGCGACTCCAGCTCCGCCCGGGTGACGCCGGCGATCCCTGCCGCGAAGTCGACCATCCGGCTCACGCGCCGGCGGCGACCCTCCAGGAGCACCTCCCGGATCGCGGCGTCGTCGCCGTCGCGGGCGCGCGCGATCGCCAGATAGCCCGTGGCGTGGTCCTCGACGTAGCCGAGGAAGGCGTCGATGCTCGCGTCCAGGCGCTCGGTCACGCTCAGGTCGGCCGAGAGGTCCGGCGCCATGCGGCGCTCGAGCTCGTCGCGGGACTCCCGCAGCACCGCGACGACGAAGTCGCTCTTGGTCGGGAAGTAGTGGTAAAGCAGGCCCTTCGAGATGCCGGCCGCCCGCGCGATCTCGCCGATGGAGACCTGGTCGTGCGGCGTGCGGCCCAGGAGCTCGAGGCCCAGCTGCACGAGCTGCTCGCGACGTTTGTCGGGCGGGAGGCGGGTGCTCTTGGAACCGGTCACCGGTGGATGACCGTACGCATAGTTGACCGCGCGGTCAACAAGGCGTTACGCTCGCGTCGCACTGCTGACCGTCCGGTCACCGCGACCGGCTGCCCAAGGACCCGTCCCAGTCCCATGTCGCTCCGTCCCCTGCCTGCCTGCGCCCTGACCGCGCTGGCGGCTCTGCTCGCCGCTGCCGCGCTCTGCGGCCCCGCCTCTGCCGCCGCGCTGCCCGGCGCCCACGTCTCGGCGGTGTCCACGCTGCCGTCGGCCACCTACCCGGGCATGCAGACGCTGACCTACATGTACGGGCCGATCAAGCTGTCGCCCGGCCAGAACACGATCGAGGCCCAGGCCAACAGCCAGAAGCCGCAGGTCCCCGGCTACATCACCCGCTTCCAGCCCGACCTCGTCTACGCCAAGGTCAACAGCCAGGGGGGCCACGACACCCCGCGCGTGGACGTCATCCACCTCCACCACGGCGTCTGGCTCGTCGCCCGCGACCACGCGCTGTACCCGACCTTCGCGGCCGGCGAGGAGAAGACGATCTTCAACATGCCGCAGGGCTACGGCTACAAGTACGACCCGAGCGACGGCTGGATCATGAACTACATGATCCACAACCTCACGCCCAACGCCGACTCGGTGTACATCAAGTACACGATCGACTTCGTCCCGGCCTCCGAGCCGGCCGCGGCAGGCATCACCGAGGTCAAGCCGCTGTGGATGGACGTCTCGGGCATCAAGCCCTACCCCGTCTTCGACGCGCTGAAGGGCAGCGGCACCAAGGGGCGCTTCACGTTCCCGACGCAGGCCTCCGCCGCCCAGAAGAAGGACATCGGCGTCGCCCAGACGTGGACCGCGCCCAAGGACATCACGCTGGTCGCGACCGCCGGCCACCTGCACCCGGGCGGCCTCTACAACGACCTGACGACCACCCGCAATGGCGCCACCAAGGAAGTGTTCCGCTCCGTGGCCAAGTACTACGAGCCGGCCGGCGCCGTGTCGTGGGACGTCTCGCTGACGGGCAGCAAGCCCGACTGGCGCGTGGCCGTCAAGGCCGGCGACACGATCGCCACGACGGTGACCTACGACACCCGCAACGCCTCGTGGTACGAGTCGATGGGCATCATGGTGGTGTTCTACGCCGACGGCCTGCAGCCGGGCGCCAAGGACCCGTTCACGGAGGCCATCGACTGGCACGGCCTCGTGACCCACGGGCACCTCAAGGAGAACGACAACCACGGCGGCCGCGTCGACTCCGGCCTTCCGGATGCCCGCGAGATGATCGACGGCTCCCGGCCGACCAACGTCGACATCAAGGGCTTCATCTACGGCCGCGGCGACCTGAGCCTCACCGGCTCCGGCGGTCGCCCGCCGGTCGTCCGCGCCGGCGGCTCGCTGACGTTCACCAACCTGGACGCCACGAAGGCCATGACGCCGCAGGGCTCGGCGTACCACACGATCACCGCCTGCAAGGCCCCCTGCACGGGCACGACCGGCATCGCCTACCCGCTGGCCAACGCCGGCGTGCAGTTCGACTCCGGTGAGCTCGGCTACGGCCCGGACCTGCCGATCGCCGGCTTCGGCGGCAAGTTCACGCCGGCGGCCAACCGCAACACGTGGAAGACGCCCAAGAGCCTCGGGGCGGGCACCTACACGTACTTCTGCCGCATCCACCCGTTCATGCGCGGCGCCTTCCGGGTCGTCGGCGCCAACGGCAAGGGCAGCGTCAAGAAGGCGGGGAAGGCCAAGTCCTAGCGGGATCCGTCCGCGACACCCGCCGCAACGACGAAGGGCGCTCCAGGGCGCCCTTCGTGCTGCTCAGCGGAGGGGGAGGGATTCGAACCCTCGGTACGGCGAAGCCGTACAACGGTTTTCGAGACCGCCCCGTTCAACCACTCCGGCACCCCTCCGGGGCCTGCGGAGACGCAGAGCCTAGCGACGCGCCCTGAAGAACGACCGCAGCAGCTCGGCCGCCTCGTCGGCCAGGACGCCGCCGACCACCTCCGGCCGGTGGTTCAGACGCGGGTCGGCCAGCACGTCGAGCACGCTGCCGGCGGCTCCGGCCTTGGGGTCGGTCGTCGCGTAGACGACCCGCGGGATGCGCGACAGGACGATCGCGCCCGCGCACATCGTGCACGGCTCCAACGTCACGTACAGGGTGCTGTCCAGAACCCGCCACGACCCCAGCGCCGCGGCCGCCTCGCGCAGGGCCAGCACCTCGGCGTGCGCGGTCGGATCCTCCCGCAGCTCACGCTCGTTGCGCCCGCGGCCGATGACCGCTCCGCCGTGGACGACTACCGCACCGATCGGCACGTCGTCGTGCGCGACAGCCGACCGCGCCTCGGCCACGGCCTCCTGCATCCATCGTTCGTCGTCCAGCATCGCCATCGGACGCGTCATCATGGAGGAACTTCTCGCCTCCGCGAGGGTTCCCTAGGAGCCGTGTCCCCTTTGCCCCATCGTCGTCGCCCTCGCCTGGTCGCCGGGGCCGCCCTCGTGGCGGTCGCCTGCGTGCTGCCGGCCTCCGCCCGCGCCGCCGGCTCGACCGTCCCCGGCGAGGTCGTCGTCGCCTACAAGTCGACGACCCCGACCACCGCGGCACACGCCGCCGGCGTCGCCGTGCCGGCGCCCAAGGTCCTCCACGTCCGCGACGTCGGTGCCGCCCTGCGCCGCCTGCGGGCCCGCGGCGACGTCCGCTACGCCGTGCGCAACGCGGTGGCCCACGCGGCCGGGGCGTTCATCCCCAACGACCCCGGCCGGACCGGGATCCCCAGCGACTGGCAGAAGGTGCAGTGGAACTTCACCGGCCCCGCCGGCGTCAACGCGCCCGACGCGTGGGGCAACCTCATCGCCGCCGGCCGTCCGGGCGGCGCCGGCGTCAAGGTCGCGGTGCTCGACACCGGCGTGGCCTACCGGCAGTTCGGGCGCACGCCCGCGTCGCCGGACCTCGCCGGGACGAAGTTCGTGGCCGGCTACGACTTCATCCACGACGACCCGTTCGCCAACGACCGCAACGGCCACGGGACGCACGTGACCTCGACCATCGCCGAGGCGACGAACAACGGCATCGCGCTGACGGGCCTGGCCTACGGCGCGAGCATCATGCCGGTCAAGGTGCTCGACGACCACGGCGAGGGCGACGCGGTCAACATCGCCAAGGGCGTGCGGTTCGCCGCGCGCCACGGGGCCAAGGTCATCAACCTGAGCCTCGAGTTCTCCTCCGACATCGGCTTCCGGCAGATCCCGCAGCTCCTGGACGCGATCCAGGAGGCGCGGGGCCTCGGCGCGGTCGTCGTGGCCGCCTCGGGCAACGAGTCGGGGACGTCGGTCGCCTACCCGGCGCGCAACGGGAACGTCCTGTCGGTCGGCTCGACGACCGAGCACGGGTGCCTCTCGGAGTTCTCCAACCAGGGCCCCGGGCTGGACCTCGTCGCCCCCGGCGGTGGGCCCGACGCGCCGCTGCCCGATCCCGGCTGCTCGACCGGCACGCCCGGGCGCAACATCGCCCAGCTGACGCTCATCGGCGTGCACCGCACGAGCTTCGGGATCCCGAGCGGCTACGAGGGCACCTCGATGGCGG
Organism: Baekduia sp.; assembly: GCA_033855515.1. Classification (GTDB taxonomy): domain Bacteria; phylum Actinomycetota; class Thermoleophilia; order Solirubrobacterales; family Solirubrobacteraceae; genus Baekduia. The sequence continues at coordinate 2,239 of JAWVGD010000340.1, read as the reverse complement.
TCCCGCACGTGTCGGCGACCGCCGCGCTCGTGATCGCCAGCGGCGTCATCGGCCCCGACCCGACGCCCGACGCGGTCGAGCGGCGCCTGGAGACGACCGCCCGCGACCTCGGCCCGGCGGGCTATGACCAGCGCTACGGCTTCGGCCTGATCGACGCCGCGGCGGCGACGAACCCCGCCGTGCCCGTCGGCTAGGGGGAACACTGGCCCACAGGGCCAGGTTCCCTTGCGGGTGTTCGCCCCAGGGGGCGAAACCCGCGGCGAGTTGGGACCCACGCTCCTGGCGGTCGGACCCGCGGCGCCTAGATCGTGCGGACGATGAGGACGCTGCAGGGCGCGTGATGGCTGACCTTGTTGGGCACCGAGCCCAACAGGAAGCGCTTGGCGCCGGTCATGCCCTTGTTGCCGACCACGACCAGGTCGGCGCCCTGCTCCTCGGCGACGTCCAGGATCGCGTCGGCCGGATCGCCCTGGCGTGCGAACGTCCGGACCGCCACGCCGTGCTCCTGAGCGAGCTCCTCGGCGGCCCGCAGCGTCGCGTCGACGTCCTCGCGCGGGTTGACCATCCAGCTCAGGTCCGGCGGCACCTGCGTGCTCTCCTCGCGGAGGCGGGCGCCGGACACCGGCTGGAAGGCCGAGACGACCAGCAGCTGGGCCCCGATGGCGGAGGCGAGGTCCGTCGCGTGGGCGACCGCCTTGCCGGCCGTCTCCGAGCCGTCGGTCCCCACCAAGATCGAGCCGAACATCCGCGGAGTCTAAGAGACCTAGACGAGCTTGATCGTGGCGATGATCACGCTGGCGAGCACGCACAGCACGATGAGGGCCTGCATCCAGATCCAGAAGGGAGACACGCGTCCATCCTAGGTGGCGGAGGCGGCCGAGGGCCGCGTGGGGCGCCGCGCCGCTACTCGGCGGAGCGCAGCACGACGACCACGGTCAAGGCCAGGATCTTGAGATCCAGGCCCAACGTCCAGTGCTCGATGTAGTAGTTGTCCCACTCGACGCGGTCGCTGAGCGAGGTCTGCCCGCGGAGGCCATGGACCTGCGCCCAGCCGGTCACGCCGGACTTGACGCGGTGGCGGTCGCCGTAGCGCCGGATGTCGGCCTCGAAGAGCTCGACGAACTCGGGCCGCTCGGGCCGCGGGCCCACGAGGCTCATGTCGCCGCGCAGGACGTTGAAGAACTGCGGCAGCTCGTCGAGCGACGTGCGGCGCAGCACGCGGCCGATGAGCGTCCGCCGGTCGGCGCCCTCGACCCCACCGGGCGCCGTGCCCCGGCCCGGCTGGAAGCCCGTGGCGGCGGGGTCGGGCATCCGCATCGACCGGAACTTGTACAGGTCGAAGACCGTGCCGTCGCGGCCCACACGGCGCTGGCGGAAGATGACCGGGCCCGGCGAGCTGACGCGCACGATGAGCGCGATGAGCGCCATGAGCGGGCCGAAGAGCACGACGAGCACCGCAGCGCCGATGCGGTCGAAGGCGTGCTTGATCGCGAACTGCCAGCCCTTGGGATGAACGCTGCGCAGGCCGACCAGCGGCGTGCCGCCCAGCGGCTCGTAGGTCGAGCGGTGATTCAGCGACTCGAAGAGGCGCGGGACGAGCGAGACCTTGAGGCCGAGCGCCTCGCAGCGCCGGACGAGGTCGACGAGCCGCTCGTCGGGCTCGGAGGAGAAGGCGATGACGACGTGCTCGGCGCCGGTGAGCTGCGCGACCCAGTCCAGCTCGTCGGGCGAGCCGAGGACGGGAATGCCGGGGAGGTCGGCGATGTCGGCGCTCTTCAGCGGATCGGCGTCGAGGAAGCCGACCGGGGTCAGGCCGTACTCGGGGTGCTCTTCCAGCCGGCGCGCGAGGCGCATGCCGACATGGCCCGCGCCGACGATGAGCGTCGGCGCGCCGTCGAGGCCGCGGGTCCGCGCATAGCGCTGCAGGCCGAGCAGCCCGACGCGTACGACGCCGACGTTCAGCATCGCGCCGGCCCACAGGTGCGCCGTGGTGGCCGGGACGACCGACGGACCGACGAGGTAGACCTCGAGCACGACGACGAACATCGCGGCGACCGACACCGATCCCGCGATCGGGACGACCCCGTCGAGGATCGTCGGCCGCAGGCGGCGCTCGTACATGCCGCGGACGAGCAGCATCAGCATCACGAGCGGCGGGAAGAAGAACAGCGGCCAGCCCTGGCTGATCGGCACCGGCTCGGCGGGCCAGCGCAGCGCGAGGACGAGCGCGAGCATCAAG
>JAWVGD010000339.1:0-3021 GCA_033855515.1 Baekduia sp. | reverse complement strand
ACGACCTTGCCGCGCTTGGGGCTCAGCTGCGTGATGCCGCCGCGCAGCGACGAGTTGCCGTAGCTGTAGACGTCGCCGAGCGCCGCCTCGGTGCCGACGCCCGACGGGCCGCCCCACTTCGGGATCGACGGGTTCGTGTTGGGCACGTCGGCCGGGTCGAGGCGGATCAGCGCGAGATCGTTGTACTGGCAGGTCTCGCTGTCGGTCTCACCGGCGGCCTGCATCGTCAGCCACGAGTTGTAGGCCAGCGTGCCCGGCTTGGAGGCGCCGGTGACGTCGACGGGCGTGCCGGTGGGCAGCGAGCCCGACGTGCAGCCGTTGGTGTCGGTCGACGTGCCCGTGCCGGAGCAGTGGGCGGCCTGGCCCAGATACGTCGCGCCGCCGCTGGTGAAGACGAAGTTGGCCGTGCACTGGGCACCGGCGGTGAAGACCTGGACTCCGGGGTGGACCGGCGCGGTCGCGGCGGGGGCCCATGCCGAGGCGGCGGCCGGGGTCAGAGCCAATGCTGCGAGCGCCGCGGTGGCGGCGAGCAGGCGTCGGGACACGAGTGCTCCTCCTGATCGATCTTGAGTTGGCGAACCGAGAACTCCAACGACCGTTCGAATCAGAACTTGCGGTTTCGCACCTCAAGTCCCCCGATCGACCGACCGACCGACCGGGCTACCCCCGCCCAGGAAAGCCCGATCCATGCCTCGCGTCCGTCTCACCATCGCCCGCAAGCTCGCCGCTGCCTTCGGCGCCGTCATCTTCCTGACCCTCGTCGCGCTCGCGGTGGCCCTCAACGGCACCGCCAAGCTGCGCAACAGCACGACCGCGATCGGCACGGAGGTCGTCCCGGCCGTCCGCCTGCTGGGCGAGGCCACGACCGAGATCCGCCAGTTCCGCGTCGCACAGCTCGAGCGGACGCTCGCCATCGCCGAGGCCGACCGCACCCGAGCCGACGCCGAGCTCAAGAGCACCGCAGCGGCCGTGGACACGATCCTGGCGCGCCTGGATCGCCTGTCGACGACCGCCGCCGAGAAGGCCGCGGGGGCCCGCACAAAGGCCGACTGGGTGCGCTACCGCCGGGCGTCGGGCCGCTTCGCGGCTGCGGCCGACACGAGCGGCAGCGTTGCCGCCTTCGCCGTGCTGTCCGGTCCCGCCGACGGCGCCTACGAGACCCTGAAGACCGATGTCCAGCACCAGAGCGCGCTGACGACCGAGCGTGGCGCGGCCGAGGTCAAGGGCTCCGAGAGCGGCGCGTCGTCGACCCGCCGCAACATGCTTGTGGTCCTGCTCACCGCGCTCCTGGTCGGCGTGGTGTCCGCGTTGCTGCTGGCGCGGTCGATCCGCCGCACGGTCACGCACGTCCTGAACCGCCTGTCATCGCTGCGTGACCACGACGCCGCGGACCTCACCGCCGGCCTCGGCGCGTTCGCGCAGGGGGACCTCACGCGCGAGGTGACCCCGGTCACGAAGGCGATCTCGCGGCCGGGCGGAGACGAGATCGGCGACGTCGCTCACGCCACGAACGGCATCCGCGACAACTTCGTGGCCATGATCGAGTCCTACAACGCATCGCGCCTCGCGCTGTCGGAGCTGATCGGGCAGGTGGCCGGGACCTCCGGCGCCGTCTCCACGGCCTCCGTGCAGATGGCGTCGACCTCCGATGAGGCGGGCCGCGCGATCGGCGAGATCGCCACCGCCATCGGCGAGGCCGCCCTCGGCGCCGAGCGCCAGGTCGCCGCGATCTCCGAGGCGCGCCGCATCGCCGACGAGGTCGTCGCCGTCACCGGCCGCTCGGCCGACGACGCCGCGTCCACCGCCCGGGTCGCCGAGGACGCCCGCCGGCTCGCCGGCGAGGGCGCCGACGCGGTCGGCGGCGCCACCGCGGCGATGGCCTCGGTGCGCGAGGCGTCGGCCGGCGCGACGGTCGCGATCCGCGCGCTGGGCGACAAGTCCGCCCAGATCGGCGGGATCGTCGACACGATCACCGGCATCGCGCGGCAGACGAACCTTCTGGCCTTGAACGCGGCCATCGAGGCCGCGCGCGCGGGCGAGCAGGGCCGCGGCTTCGCCGTCGTCGCCGAAGAGGTCCGCAAGCTCGCCGAAGAGTCTCAGCACGCCGCCGGCTCGATCGCCGGCCTCATCGCCGACATCCAGGCCGAGACCGCCCGCGCGGTCGAAGTCGTCGAGGACGGCGCGCGCCGGACCGAGGAGGGCTCCGACGTGGTCGAGCAGGCGCGCGAGGCCTTCCACGCGATCGGCGGCTCGGTCGAGGACGTGACCGTCCGCGTCGGCGCGATCGCCGCCGCGGTCGAGCAGATCGCGGCCGCCGCCCGCCAGATGGGCGAGCGCATGACCGAGGTCGCCTCGGTCGCCGAGCAGTCCTCGGCCTCCAGCGAGGAGGTCAGCGCCTCGACCGAGCAGACCTCGGCGTCGACCCAGCAGATCGCGGCCTCCGCGCACGAGCTTGCGCGGACGGCCGCGGATCTGGACGCGCTGGTCGCGCGCTTCACGCTCGTCTAGACCAGGAGGGTGGGTCCGTAACCCGCCACGGGTTTCGCCCCCTGGGCGAACACCCGCAAAGGAACCTGGCCCTCTGGGCCAGTGTTCCCCTACACGGTGGTCGTCACGGGGCCCGACCGCTGGCGGTCGCGCTCGTAGGCGTCGATCGACTCGCCCTGCTTGAGGGTCAGGGCGATGTCGTCGAGGCCCTCGAGGAGGCGGTGCTTGATCTCGGGGTCGATCTCGAAGGAGGCGGTGTGGACGCCGTCGGCGCCCTGCCACCGGACCTCCTGGGCGGCGAGGTCGACCTGCGCCGAGCCGGCCTCGGCGATCGCGGCGCACTCGTGCGCCGTGAGCTGCACCGGCAGCAGGCCGATCTTGGTGCAGTTGGACTTGAAGATGTCGGCGAAGCTGGACGCGACGACCACCCGGAAGCCGTAGTCCTCCAGCGCCCACGGCGCGTGCTCGCGCGACGAGCCGCAGCCGAAGTTGCGACCGGTCACCAGGATCTGGTTGACCGGCAGGTCCCAGCCG
>JAWVGD010000338.1:0-5514 GCA_033855515.1 Baekduia sp. | reverse complement strand
CGAGCGCGATGACCGTCTCGCGGCGCACGTCGGACCCGGCGTCGAGCGTCGTGAGGTCGAAGTAGCCGCCCTCGTCGAGGACCTCGGTGCCGTTCTTGTCCTTGAACAGGAAGTACTCGAGCTCGGGACCGACGTTGAACGTGTCGAAGCCCATCTGCTGCATCCGGTCCAGCGCGCGGCGCAGGACGTGACGCGGATCGCCCTCGTACGGGGTCTGCTCCGGCGTCAGGACGTCGCAGAAGACGCGGCCGACGCCCTGCTCCTCGGGCCGCCACGGCAGGATCGCGAAGGTCGAGGGATCGGGCATCGCGATCATGTCGGACTCCTCGATCGCGTTGAAGCCGGTGATCGAGGAGCCGTCGAAGCCCATGCCGTTGGCGAACGCGTCGTCGAGCTCGGCCGAGTTGATGGAGAACGACTTGAGCTGCCCGAGGATGTCGGTGAACCAGAAGCGGATGAAGCGCAGCTGGTGCTCTTCGACAATCGCCTTGACGTCCTCGACGGTGCGCGGCTGCTCGCTCATTGGCGTGAACCCTAGAGGATCGGGATTCTCACGCCGGTCGGAAGATGGACGACGATGTGTCGAGCCGCGGGCCGCTCTGTGGCGGCCGCCGAGCGCTCCGGGCGGCGCCGCGCGCGGGGGCGGCGGACCCGGAGCGGCGCTCGGCGGCGCTAGGCGAAGCCTCGCCCCAGGGGGCTCGTTTCGCTGCGGGTGTTCGCCCGGAGGGCGAAACCCGCGGCCCGGTACCGACCCACGCTCCTAGGCGGCGCGCAGTGAGCGCGCCGACTCACCCGAGCCGTCCAGCGGCACGTCGCCGGCGACGTTCACCATGGCGGTGAAGGCCTCCAGCGAGGCGAAGGCGATCGCCTCGAGCAGCTGCTCCTCGGTCCAGCCCGACTCACGGGCGGACTCGTGCAGGTGCTCGGGCGGCGTCGTGTGGTCGACGATGAGGTAGTGGAGGTAGCGCAGCAGGTTCGCGTCGCGCTCGTCGCGGGCGTCCCATTCGCCGGCGAGCGCGATGTCGTCCAGGGCCAGGCCGGCCTGGCGCGCCACGCGGCGGTGCAGGTCGAGCCCAGGCTCGGAGGCGAAGTGCTCGGCCACCGCCAGCGAGATCCGCTCGAGCGTGGCGATCGGCAGATGGCCATGGCGCAGCTCGGCGCGGAAGCGCGTGTAGCCGCGCAGCGCCGCGGGCGAGCCGGCGAGGACGCCGAGGAAGTTCGGGAGCTGGCCGGCCGAGGCGCGGGCGCCCTTGAGGATCGGGAGCGACGCCTCGGGCGCAGAGAGGTCGTCGTGGACGGTGAAGCGACTGATACGGGTCTTCATGGCACGCGTCCTGAAGCGAGGGGAATGAGGGGTCGCCGGCCGTCCTGGCCGGCCTTGCCGCCGGGGGTCCATACCCGATGGTCAGTTTAGGAACATTGTCAACGCGTCCTGCCCGGTCGACGGCCGCGCCGATGCACGAGGATGGGTCCCGGGTTCGGCGCCTGGCGCGGGGACGGCCGCCCCCACGTCGGGTGCGAAACGACGACGGCCGCCGTCCCGGGCGGGACGGCGGCCGTCGGTGCTGCTCGGCGGGGTGTGGCGCGCGCTCCGGAGCGTTCAGCGGTGCGCGCGGGGTGCGCGCAGCTGCAGGTGCTGCGCGGGCGCGGCGACCTTCGGGGAGAAGGCCGACGGCGCCGTCGCCGCGCGGTGCGGCACGGCGGCCTGCGACGAGGACGTCGTCGCCGCCAGGATGATCAGGATGAGGCCGAGGGCGACGGCCCAGAGCGCGATGCGGTCGGGACGGTGGCCGACGCGGTCCGACGCGGTCCGCGGACGGTGACGACGAGCCCTGGAGGGCGCCGAGGCCTCGCCGGGCCGGCCCTTGATCTGGATCGTCCGGCGCGTGCCGACGGGCGGCGGCGGGGTGGCGAAGGGGTCGTCGGCCGCGCTGAGGTGCGCGAGCTCGTGGGCGACGTCGGCCGGCGTCGCGGGGACGATCGCGGCGGGGCCTTCGGTGGTCAGCTCGATCGTGCGCGAGGACGCGGCGGCGGGTGCGTCGGTCGTCAGCTCGATCGTCCGGGAGGAGGCCACCGGCGCGTGGGCGGCCGGCACGAAGACGCCGTGCAGCGGATGCTCGGCGCCGGTGCCGGTGGAGCTGTCGGCGGCCCCGTCGGCGCGGCGAGTGCTCGGCGCTTGGGCGGCGGTGTCGCGACTTGCGCGCGCCATCCGGCGCCGCGGGACGAAGTCGATGTCCTCCCCCAGCCAGTCCTCGGCGGGCCGGCGCCCGCGGCCGCCGGTGAGGTCGTCACGTTCCTGCTGCACATCGGCCCACCAATTGGGCGCGTCCGTCGATGGCATGGGTGTCCTCAGTCCTCTTCCTTGGGCTTACGGGGTTAGCTGACGGGCTCGCGCCGAAAGAGCGGCGCTACGCGGGATGCGATTCGCCCCGATGCAACATGGGTCCCCCGCTCCTCGCCCGGGCGCTCCGGACGGGGATTCAGCGGTTGTGAACGGCGGCATCGTAGCAACGTCGAAAATCCCTGCTAGATCGCAGAGTTATGGCAAGCGCCAACTGACCGCATGGTCAGGCATGCGTCGGACGGAATCACCCCGCAAGCACCGGGAAACGGTGACTTGACATCCGCGACGAGACCCATCGACGGATGTCGGAGATCATGCGAAATCGGCTCTTGACAGCCTTCGCGCGCCGAGGGTGCGCGAACGCCCGCGTCGAGCGCGGCGCCGTCTGAGCCGCCCGGGGCCTACTAGCAGCGTGGGTCCCTACCCCGCCGCGGGTTTCCCCCGGGGCGAACACCCGCAAGGGAAACCTGGCCCTCTGGGCCAGTGTTCCCCTAGCGGCCGGCGACGGCGCCGACGTACGCGGCGACGTCCTTGGCGTCCTGCCCGACGAGCAGGTTCGCGGGCATCTGCCCGTTGCCGTTCGAGCGACCGCGCGTGATCGCGTCGAGGACGAACGCGTCCTTGTTCTGTACGCCCACGATGAGGTCATCGAGGTTCGGCCCGACCCGGCCGACGGCGTTGGAGCCCGCCAGCGTGTGACAGGTCGCGCAGTTGCGCGCGAAGAGCTCACGCCCGTGGGTCGCGGACGCCGAGAGGTCCACCCCGCCAGGCCCGTGCTTGGCGTGGTTCTCGCCGTTGTTGGCCAGCACGAGGGCCGGCACGGCGATGCCGGTGAGCACGATCAGCAGCCCGACGCCGAGGCCCCAGGCACGGCGGCCGGCACGCGTGGTCTTGCGGGTCCCGGAGGGCTTGCGCCCGCTGCGCATCGCGACGAGCACGACCGACAGGCCGAGGACGAGGAAGACGACGACGAAGACGACGGTCCCGATCACGTGCGGCACCCTATCCGGTGACCCGGGCCACTGCGCAAGTCGTCGTGGTGAGAACGGACCGCGATGCCCACCGGCCGAGCCGTCATCGCCGCCGTCCCGAGGCAAAGCTCTGCACGGCCGGAGCCACGGCCCGGAAGTCCCCGGTGCCGGTCGCGGCGAGCCCCTCGTCGGCGCCTTCGTCGGCCGCCTGGCGCATCGCGTCCTGGCGCGCGAGCTCGAGCGCGTCGAGCATCGAGAAGTCCTTGACCTCCGCCGCCGGCCGCTGCGCGCCGCCGGTGATCGCCGTGAGATGGGGCGTGCTGACGTCGGCCGCCGGGCGCGCCGACAGGTGCCCGCTGGCGTCGAGCCGCACGAGCCGCCGGCACACGACGTTGATCGCGCCGCCCGCCGAGGCGTGACGCTCCAGGACGCCCTCGGCGACGACGAGCGGCTCGGCGCGCACGATGGTCCGGTCGCGCTCGTAGACCTTGGGCGGCACGATGAGGTTCACCGTCCCGGTCTCGTCCTCCATCAGCAGGAAGCAGACGCCCTTGGCGGTCCCCGGCCGCTGCCGTGCCACGACGAGGCCGCCGAGCTTCACCGTCGCCCCGTGCCGCATCCGCCCCAGGTCGCCGTTGCTGACCATGCCCTGCGCGCGCAGCTCGCCGCGCAGCAGGCCGAGCGGATGCGTGGCGGTCGTCAGGCCGGTCGTCGCGTAGTCGGCGATCATCGCCTCCCAGCCGCTGAGCCCCGGCAGCGGCGGTGCCTCCCCCACGCCCAGCGGCAGCGCGAGCTGGGTGCCGAGCTCCGCGCGGATCCGCTGTCCGGACGCGCCGACGACCGACGTCAGCAGCCGCCTGCCCGGCGCGGCGACGCCCAGGTCCCACAGCGCGCGACGCCGGCTGCCGCCCGACAGCGCGTCGCAGGCCCCCGACCACGCGAGCTGCTCCAGCGCGGGCCGTCCCGCACCCGCCCGCGACGCCAGGTCCTCCACCGTGCGAAACGGCCCTTCGGCCTCTCGCGCGGCCACGAGCGCGTCGACGTCGTCGGCCCGCACCCCCAGCACGTAGCCCAGGCCGATGCGCACCGCGTCGGCCCCGTCGGACCCCACGACGACGGTGCAGCCCGCAGCGCTGGCGTTGACGTCGGGCGGCAGCACCTCGATCCCGCGCCGCTGCGCCTCGTGGACCAGCGCGTCGGGCGGGTAGAAGCCCATCGGCTGCTCGTCGAGCAGCGCGGCGAGGAACTCCGTGCCGTAGTGCACGCGCAGCCACGTCGACTGATAGGCCAGCAGCCCGAACGCCGCGCCGTGCGCCTTGGGGAAGCCGAAGCCCGAGAAGCCCTTCACCATGATCCAGACGCGCTCGGCGAGCTCCTCGTCGACGTCGTCCCAGCGCGCCATCGCCCGCTGCACGAAGCGCTCGTGGTAGGCCTCGATCGCCGCGGCCGACCGCTTGCGGCTCATCGCCCGGCGCAGGCCCTCGGCCTCTCCGGGCGAGAGCCCCGCGAACGCCATCGCGACCTCGATGACCTGGTCCTGGAAGATGATCGTCCCGAGCGTCTCGCGCAGCACGGGCTCCAGCGACGGGTGGTCGTAGGGCACGACGTACGACGGGTCCACGCGCAGCTTCTGGCGGCGCTCGATGTAGGGGTTGACCGCGCCGCCGACGATCGGTCCAGGCCGCACGATCGCGACCTGGATCGTCAGGTCCTCCAGCGTCTCGGGCCGTGTGCGCCGCAGCGAGCCCATCTGCGCCCGGCTCTCGATCTGGAAGACGCCGGTCGTGTCGGCGTTCTGGATGCACGCGAACGTCGCGGGGTCGTCCATCGGGATCCGCGACAGGTCGATCCGCTCGTTGCGCCGCGCGGCGATCATCTCCACGCAGCGCTCGACGGCCGACAGCATCCCGAGGCCGAGCAGGTCGATCTTCAGGAACCCCGCGTCCGAGCAGGAGTCCTTGTCCCACATGACCATCTGCCGGCCCTCCATCGCGGCGGGCACGACCGGGCAGCAGTCGATGAGCGGGCGGGTGGCGACGATCATGCCGCCGGAGTGCTGGCTGAGATGGCGCGGCAGGCCATGGGCCTCGTGGGCGAGATCAGCCAGCCAGCGCCAGCGGGTCGGCGGGTCCGAGTTCACGCGCCCCTCGCCCAGCGCCACATCGATGTCGCGGTCGACGGTCTGCGCCGAGTACGCCT
>JAWVGD010000337.1:0-2922 GCA_033855515.1 Baekduia sp. | reverse complement strand
GAGCTGCTGGCGCGCGTGCGCGCCCACCTGCGGCGGACCGCGACCGCGCCGCCGAGCGCCGAGCCGGTCCTGCGCGCCGGCGCGCTGGCCGTCGACCGCGGCGCCCGTCGCGCATGGTGCGGGGAGGACGAGCTGACGCTGCGGCCCAAGGAGTTCGACCTGCTCGCGCTGCTCGTGGCCGAGGCGGGCCGGGCCGTGACCCGCGACCGCATCATGCGCGAGGTCTGGGACACGGAGTGGACGGGCTCGACCAAGACGCTCGACACGCACGTGCTGGCGCTGCGCGCCAAGCTCCCCGACGACGCGATCACGACGCTGCGCGGGGTCGGCTACCGGCTGGAGCCGGTGTGAGACGCCGGCTGATCTGGGCGATCGCGGGCACCTCGGCGGTCGCCGTCCTCCTGCTGGCGGTGCCGCTCGGCATCGTGCTGGGGCGCAACTACCGCGACGAGGACCTCCTGCGCCTGCAGCGCGACACCATCGCCGCCACCCGCCAGGTCGACCTGGGTGGTCTGGCCCGAGATCCCGTTGAGCTGCCGCCGAGCCGGGACGTGCTGGGCGCCTACGACCGCGCGGGCCGGCGCATCGCGGGCCGCGGGCCGGCCGCCGCGCCACCGGTCGTCCTCCGGGCGGTGAGCAGCGGCCGGCCGGCCGACGCGACCGGCGGCGGGCACTTCGTGGTCGCCGTGCCGATGCTGCGCGCCGAGCGGGTGATCGGCGCGGTGCTCGCCCAGCGCGACGACTCCGGCGCGCGCGCCGACACGACCGCCGCGTGGCTGGTCATCGGCGCGGTCGCAGCGGGGATCATCACGCTGGCGACGCTGGCGGCCCTGCTGCTCGGGCGCCGGCTGGCGCGGCCGCTGGAGCTCCTGGGCACGTCGGCGCGCCGCCTCGGCGACGGGGACTTCTCGGCGCGGTCGGCGCGGTCGGGCCTGCCCGAGGTCGACGCCGTCGGCGCCGCGCTGGACGCCACGGCCGCCCAGCTCGACGCGCTCGTGAGCCGTGAGCGCGCGTTCACGTCCGGGGCCTCGCATCAGCTGCGCACCCCGCTGCAGGCGTTGCGGATCGAGCTCGAGGCCATGGAGCTGCGCGGGGCCGACGCGCCCGAGCTGCCCGCGGCGATCGCGCAGGTCGACCGCCTGCAGGCGACGGTCGACACGCTGCTGGCCGTCGCCCGCGACGCGTCGGTGCCCGACGCGGAGACCGACCTGGCGGCGGTGCTCGATGCGCTGGCGGAGCGGTGGACCGGCCCCCTGGCGGCCAAGGGCCGGCCGTTGCGACTGCGCACGGACGGTGCCCCGTCGCGGTCGGCGACGGCCTCGCCCGGGGTCGTGACGGAGATCATGGAGGTGTTGCTCGACAACGCCGACCGGCACGGGGCCGGGGCCGTCACCGTGACGACGCGGCGGCTCAACGGCTGGGTCGCCGTCGAGGTCGCCGACGAGGGACCCGGTCTCGGCGACGACCCTGAGCGCGCGTTCGCCCGGCGCAGCGGCGAGGTGCGTGCCGGCGGCCACGGCATCGGGCTGGTGCTCGCGCGGTCGCTGGCGCAGGCCGAGGGCGGGAGCCTCACCGCGCGGGCCGGGCCCGCGCCGGTGCTCACCCTCATGCTGCGAGCGCGAGCACCGGGCAGCGAGGAGGACGGATCCCAGGGCCAACCGCCGCCCCGCCCGCCAGAATGGCGCGATGCGACGCCTCGGCCTGCTGCTCGTCGCGCTGGCCCTGGCCGCGCCGACGTTCAGCAACCCCGTCATCGACGGTGACCACCCGGACCCGACGGTCGTCCGCGCCGACGGCGCGTTCTACGCCAGCGCCACCACGAGTGCGTGGGCCCCGGTCTTCCCCGTGTTCCGCTCGCCCGACCTCGTCAACTGGCGGCAGATCGGCGCGATCCTGCCCCAGCCGCCCGCATGGACCAACGGGAAGTTCTGGGCCCCGGAGCTCGCCCACGAGCCCGGGCGCTACCTCGCCTACTGGGGCGCCGCGCGGCGCGACGGGCCGCCGTGCGTCGCGCTGAGCACCGCGGCCCGGCCCGAGGGCCCCTGGCACTACCGGGGGCGGGTCGCGTGCCCGCCGTCGGGGGCGATCGACGCCGCGCCGTTCCGCGACGCCGACGGGTCACGGTGGTTGCTGTGGAAGCAGATGGGACCCGGCAACGGCATCCGGATCCAGCGCCTCGACGCCTCCGGCCTCCACACGCAGGGCGGGTCGGTCGAGCTCATCGCCCCTGATGCGTCCTGGGAGCAGAGCGTCACCGAGGGACCGTCGCTGATCGCGACCGGCGGGCGCTACCTGTTGTTCTACGCCGGCGGCCACTGCTGCCGCGTGCCGTGCACCTACGGCGAGGGCGTCGCGCAGGCCTCGTCCTTGCTCGGCCCCTACGTCAAGGACCCGGCCAACCCGATCCTCACCAGCGGGGCGGACTGGACATGCCCGGGGCATGGCACCGTGGTGGGCACCGGCAGCGGTGCGCTCTTCCTCCTGCACCACGCCTACCGCGCCGACGACGTCCAGGACCTCCGACGGCGCGTGCTGCTGGACCCCGTGGGCGTCGGCGCCGACGGCTGGCCGGTCATCGGCGACGCCGGCGCGCCGCTGACCGTCGGCGACAGCCCGCTCGGGGCCGTCCAACAGCCGGTGGACCTCGGCTTCTCCGACGGGTTCTCCACCGGTCTCCAACCCGGATGGGAATGGCTGTACGACGCGCCGCCGGAGCTGTCGACGGCCGGCGGGGCGCTCACGGAGAGCTGCTCCGGGCCGATGTCGTTCGTGGCCCGGCAGGTCGCCGCCGACCGGCTGACGGCGACGACCCTGATCGACGCGCCCACCGGCGACGCGGCCGTGGGCCTCGCGGTGGACCTCGGCACGGGCGTGCGCGGGATCGAGGTCCGCCATGGCCGCGCCCGAGCCTTCGTGTCGTCC
>JAWVGD010000336.1:0-3345 GCA_033855515.1 Baekduia sp. | reverse complement strand
TCCACAACCTGGCCTCCGAGCACGGCGGCCTGTCGGCGTTCTGCGGCGTGGGCGAGCGCTCCCGCGAGGGCAACGACCTCTGGCTGGAGATGACCGAGTCCGGCGTCATCGACAAGACGATGATGGTGTTCGGCCAGATGAACGAGCCCCCCGGAGCCCGCATGCGCGTGGCGCTGACGGGCCTGACGATGGCGGAGTACTTCCGCGATCAGGGCGGCCAGGACGTGCTGCTCTTCATCGACAACATCTTCCGCTTCGTGCAGGCCGGCTCCGAGGTCTCCGCGTTGCTGGGCCGCATGCCGTCGCAGGTGGGCTACCAGCCGACGCTGGAGTCCGAGATGGGCCAGCTGCAGGAGCGGATCACCTCGACCCGCAACGGCTCGGTGACCTCGATCCAGGCGATCTACGTGCCGGCCGACGACCTCACCGACCCAGCCCCGGCCTCGGTGTTCGCCCACCTCAACGCGACGACGACGCTGTCGCGCGGCATCTCCGAGAAGGGCATCTACCCGGCGGTCGACCCGCTGGACTCGACGTCGACGATCCTCAAGCCCGACATCCTCGGCGAGGAGCACTACAACGTCGCCAACCAGGTCAAGAGCATCCTGCAGCGCTACAAGGAGCTTCAGGACATCATCGCGATCCTCGGCATCGACGAGCTGAGCGACGACGACAAGATCACCGTGCAGCGCGCCCGCAAGATCGAGCGCTTCCTGTCGCAGCCGTTCAACGTCGCCGAGCAGTTCACCGGCACGCCGGGCGTGTATGTCCCGATCGCGGAGACCATCCGGTCCTTCCAGGGGATCCTCGACGGCCAGCACGACGACCTGCCCGAGTCCGCGTTCCTGCTCAAGGGCACGATCGACGACGTCGTGGCCGCGGTGAAGGACAGCAAGTAGTGGCCCGCACGACCTTCACCGCCGAGGTCCTCACGCCCGAGGGCGAGATCTTCAACGACGAGGTCGAGATGGTGTCGACGCGGACCACCGTCGGCTCGATCGGCATCCTGGCCAACCACCAGCCGCTGCTGGGGATGTTGGAGCCGACCGAGCTGCGCCTCTACAAGAGCGAGTCCGACGTGATCTCGTTCGCGCAGGGTGAGGGCTACGTGCAGGTCGCCGACGGCCGCGTGCTGATCCTGGTCGAGGAGGCCGCCGATCCGTCGTCGCTGAACGTCAGCGAGCTGCAGGAGAAGCTGCGGATCGCCGAGCGCGAGCTCGAGCAGGCCGACGAGGGCTCCGAGGCCGCCCGCGTGGCTGCGCGCGACAAGCGCCGGACCGAGGCGTTCCTGCGCCTCGCCGAGGGCGGCGGGGGCAGCGAGCACTAGGCGCCGGCGTCGCGCTCGCCGGCCGAGCACAGATTGGTGGACGACGAACGCGGGCCCTCGGGCCCGCGTTCGTCGTTCCGGAAGGTGGTGCGACGACTACCCGGACAGGTAGGGGCGCCCAGCCCCGTAGGTGCAATGCTGCCGCTCGGTCCAGCGACGGTTCCATCTCACGACAAGGAGCTGCCGTGCCTCGCTTGCTGGGTGCCTCTGTGCGCCTCGCCCTATTCGGTGTGCTGTTCGTTCTCTGGTCGAGCGCCTCTGCGCTCGCCGCTAGCCCGCCGACTGCGGGCGACGACTCGCTGCAAGCGTCGCCCACTGGGGCGCTCGACGTCCTGGGCAACGACACCGGTACCGACGTCAAGGTGTCGCAGACAGGGTCACCCACGCACGGCACGGCGTCGTGCAAGCCGCTCGGCGGCTGCCTGTACAAGGCCGACAAGGGCTACACCGGCGCCGACGCCTTCTCCTACACGATCAAGGACGCCGACGGCGCCGAGGCGACGGGGACGGTCACCGTCAGCGTGAGCGAGTCGCCTGCCGGCAACGCGCTGATCGCGGCCGACGACGACGTCGCGACGCTGGCCGGCAAGCCGGTCACACTGAGGCTCCTGGACAACGACACGGGCACGGCGCCGCTCACCGTGGCCAGCCACACCGACCCGACGCACGGCACGCTGTCGTGCACGAGCGACGACGGCGTCTGCACCTACACGCCCGAGGCCGGCTTCACCGGCTCCGACGGGTTCCGCTACACCGCCGACGACGCCGGCACGCAGCCGGCGTCCAGCGCCGACGTCCACATCCTCGTTGCGCCCGCCGATGCGAGCTACGGCCTCGGGGTCGACGGTGGGCCGGGCTCGATCACCGACGGCGACAAGGCCGCGTGGTCGGCCGGCGTCGGCAGCCCGAGCTCGCTGCAGGAGCTGGCGGCGCTGCCGCTGCCCGAGCTGACCTCGAACCTCAGCGGCCCCCAGCACGTCGAGGGCACGCCCCAGGGCGCCAAGGGCTGGACGGTCTCGGCCGACGGCACGAAGGCCTCCGCCGGCGACGGCGCGCTGCTCGGCAGCGCGGTCTCCGAGGCGTTCCCGCGCCCGTTGCCGCCGCTGAGCACCGGCACCGGTGGGGACGGCCACGTCCCGATCCTGGTCGGCTCGAAGGTCGTGACGTTCTTCCATCACAGCCAGCCGACCCGCGTCAGCTGCCTCGACCGCCGCACGGGCACCGCGTGCCCCGGCTATCCGATCTCGCTCGGGATGGGCACGACGAACATCAACGGCCCGGGCGTGGTCATCGGGACGAAGATCTACACGCACCTGTTCCCGCTGAACTACGGAACCCCGTCCGGGCCGCTGGGCCTGTTCTGCTGGGACACGTCGACGAACTCCACCTGCGGCTACTTCGTGCTCGCCCGGATGAGCGGCAACCCCGTGCCGGGCGGCTCGGCCCCCGTCATGGTGGGCAGCAAGATCTACATGGCCGGCGACGGCGGCAAGCTGTTCTGCCTGGACCCGGCGACGGGTGATCCGTGCGGCAGCATCGACAGCGGGCTGGCGCCCGGCCCCGGCGGCGAGTACGACATCATCACGCACGGCACGCGGGTCTACGCCTCGCGGCTGGGCGGCACGGCGGCGTGCATCGACGTGGCCACGGGCAGCGCATGCCCCGGGTGGGAGACCCCCAAGAACACGGGCCCGGCCTGGAACCTGGTCAACATGCACGACGCCACCGGCGCGATCACCGGCGTGTGCGCGTTCTCCGCGTCGACGGGCGACTGCTACCCCGACGCCGATCCCTCGACCAGCACGCACGTCACGACGTTCCCGACCACCGACCCGTACTACTCGGTCACCGAGGAGGCCGAGGCGGGCACGCGGACGTTCGTGGGGTCGCTGAGCCACTACGGCGTCGGCTGCTGGGACTGGTCCACGATGAAGCCGTGCGCCGGGCCGAACTTCGGGCCCGACGGTTGGACCACCACCGTGTCCGGCGCCGACGCCTACGGGGCCAGGTGGGACGGC
>JAWVGD010000335.1:0-5847 GCA_033855515.1 Baekduia sp. | reverse complement strand
TGGCCTGCGCGCCGGCATCGAGTCGTTCGTCCGCCACGTCGACCTGCCGGTGCAGCTCGAGCTGGCCGACCAACGGCTGCCGCGAGCGCTGGAGACGACCGCCTACTTCATCGTCGCCGAGGCGCTGACCAACGTCGTCAAGCATGCCCGCGCCACGGGTGCGCACATCTCCGCCACGCTGCCCGGCACGGCGACGCTGCGCCTCGAGGTGAGCGACGACGGGATCGGCGGTGCCGATCGCACCGGCGGCACCGGCCTGGTCGGGCTCGTCGACCGTGTCGCCGCCGCCGCCGGCACGATCGTCATCACGAGCCCACCCGGCGCGGGCACGACGATCACGGTCGAGCTGCCGATCACGCCGGATCCCTCCGCGGGCGAGGCGGACACCGAGCGCAACGGGCAGCGGCTGGACGAGCGGCACCCGGCCGAGAGCAGCACTGCTCGTGGAATCACCGGCCGATGACGTCCGGCACGGCGCTTGCACCGGCTCGGGACGCTGCGTTCAGGCGCTTGCGCCCAGCGCGACCATGAGGTCGCTGGGGTCGTACGGCCCCGTGTACGGGCGTCCGTCGATGAAGAACGCCGGCGTGCCCGTCGCACCGAGCAGGCGGGCGCCCTCAGCCTGGAGCCTGACGGCCTCCTCGTAGGCGTGGTCGTCCAGCTCGCGCGTGAAGCGCTCGAGATCCAGCCCGATGCGCTCGGCATAGCCCACGATATCCCCGCGTTCCAGCGCACGCTGATGCGTGAAGAGCAAGGCGTACATCTTCCAGAACCACCCTTGTGCGCCCGCGGCCTCCGAGGCCTCCGCGGCGAGTTGTGCATGGGGATGCTTGTGGCTCAGGGGGAACTGCCGGTAGACGAAGCACAACCGCTTTCCGAGCTGACGCTTGAGTCGCACGACGCTGACCGCGGCCTTGGCGCTGAACGGGCATTCGAAGTCACCGAACTCGACGAGGGTGAACTCCGCCGACACGTCGCCCTGCACGTGATCGCGCGCAGGGTCCACGCGCACGGTGAGCTGATCGGGGCGCGGCTGCTCCATACCATGCAACCGTAGACCCTCGTCGGTCCCACGGCAGTCGTCATGGCTCCTGCCGCGCGCCGATCGGGTGGCGCGCCTCTCAGGGCGTGCCGGCGCGGCCTTGCCCCGGCGATCGGACCCGGCGGGCCGCGAACGCCACGACGCACGCCAGCCCGAGGACCGGCACGAGCGGCGCGAAGACCGGCGCGTGGAGCGTCAGCGCGCCACCGGCGGTCGCGCCGACGACGAGCGCTGCGAGGATCTGCATGCTGTTCGCCGCTGCGCGCAGCCCGCCGCCCGACGCCAGCCGGATCACGACGCCGGTCAGCGTTCCGGTGAGGTACGTGGTCGACAGCCCGGACACGCCGAAGCGCTGGGTGGTGCTGCTCTGCATGCCGAGGGCCACGGCGTTGGCCGCCAGCAGCGGCAGCTGCAGCGTCGCGCTCGGATGCCCGCCGCTGGCCTCCCAGCCGATCGCGAAGAGGAGGATCACGCCGAGCTGGACGCTCAGGGCACGCGTCACCGCCATGGGCCACACGCCGTCATCGGGCCGGTGCGTGCCGGCGACCCGCGCCCCGACCACGCATCCGATGACGAACGCGGCGATCGCGAGCGCCGCGTGGGCGACCAGCGTTCCGCGGCCCGTTCCGGCGCCGAGTCCCAGCAGCACCATGTTGCCGGTCATGACGCTCGTGAACGCGCCGCCCAGGCCGAGGAAGCCGATCGCGTCGATGGCGCCACTCACGACCGCCAGCACGACCACGAGGAAGTGGCGGCGCTCAGCCGTCATGCCCGGGTCGTCCCGGCTGACGGAGGCCAGAGGTGCCGGCGCATCCGGGCTCGGCCGGGTGGCGGCACCGGCCTCCGCCATCGGCCGCAGGATGCCATTGAGTCGTACTTGTAGCCAAGGCGCCACGGTGGACGAGCACTCCATTCGGGACCGCGAACGCAAACCCGCTCGAGGCGAGTCCGCTCCATCGGCGTTCGATCAGCGGGGTTGAAGTTGTTCAAAGCGCATGGCGATCAGCTCGCCGGAGCGCTGGACGTGCTGCTTCATCGCCTGCCGGGCCCGCTCGGGGTCATGGGCGGCGATGGCGCGTGCGATCTCGCGATGCTGCGCGACGTTCTCGTCGAGCAGATGCGAGTTGCCGCTGAGCGCTCCCCACGTCACGTTCCGGGGGAAGCTGCGGTGCAGCGCGTTGATGGTGTCGGCGAGCCGCCCGTTGGCCGCGGCGCTCAGGATCGCTTCGTGGAAGAGATCGTTGGCTTCGCTCCACCGCGGCCGCCCGGACGCCGAGTCGGCCTCGTCGTTCGGGCTCTCGGCCACAGCGCGCCGGAACATCTCCTCGGCCGCGTGCAGGCGCTCGATCTCGGCGTCGCGGGCCCGCTGGGCCGCCAGCTCGGCCGCGTAGCCCTCGAGCTCCGCGCGCACGGCGTAGGCCTCGTTGATGTCGCGCAGCGTCGGCCCGCAGACCAGCGCGCCACGATGCGGCACGACCTCGACGAGCTGCTGGGCCTGCAGGGCTCGCAGCGCCTCGCGGACCGGGGTGCGGCTGACGCCGTGCTGCTCGGCGAGCCGCTCCTGGCGCAGCCACGTTCCGGTGGCGATCTCCCCCGACAGGATGGCCTCGCGGAGGGTGTCGGCCAGGCCGTCGACGATGGCCTTCTTGCCATCAGCTGGCACGCTCGACATGTTCAGCAACAGTACAGGTGGCTTGTCAGACGTGCCCGAAGCGCTGGAGGGCGTCGGCGAGCGGCAAGCCCTCGGCGAGCGCGGACCGCACCTTCTGCTCGTGCAGGCCCATCGCCTCGGCCCGCTCGACGACGTCCTCCACGACGCCGGCCGGGATCACGATGGCGCCGTCCTCGTCGGCCAGGATGAAGTCGCCGGGGTGCACGCTGACCGTACGCGTCGTCGCCCCGGGCAGCGACACCGGCACGTCCCACCCGGTGACCTTCCAGCGCCCGATGGACTGGATCGGCGTCCGGTAACGGGCGTAGACCGGGTAGTCGAGCTGCGCGAGCCAGGTGACGTCGCGGACGCCGCCGTCGACCAGCGCGCCGACCGAGCCGCGCTCGCGCATGCCGATCGCGATCAGCTCGCCGAAGAAGCAGACGCCCTCGCCGCCGCCGCTCCAGACCGACACCGACCCCGGACTCAGCTCCGCGCAGGCGCGCATCTTGTCGGCGTCGCCGCCGCCGAGCTCGTACGGAGCCATCTGCCCGCGGATCGTGAACGCCCAGCCGGCGAGCTTGCCCGCACCGGCCGGGAAGGGCGCGAAGCTGGGCGCCAGGCCCTGGTCGGGGAGGTCGAGGCTGTCGAGGACGTCGGCCACGTTGGACGTGTCGACCGTCAGGAAGCGGCGGCGGATCGTCTCGGCGTGGTCGGGAGGGGAATCGTTCATGGTGTGCATCCTTGTCGTGAAGCTGTCCGTCAGACCGCTGGGATGAGGCCGCCGTCGACGCGCAGAACCGAGCCCGTGACGTACGAGGCGGCCGCGCTGGCCAGGAAGGCCACCGCCGCGCCGTACTCCTCCGGGCGGCCGTAGCGTCCGAGCGGGATGGTCGCCGTACTGGCGCGCGCGACCTCCTCGACCGTCGTGCCCTCGCGCTCGGCGCGGGCGACGTCGAGCTGGGTGATGCGCTGCGTCGCGATCCGGCCCGGCAGCACCACGTTGGCGGTGATGCCGTCCGGGCCGACCTCGCGGGCCAGCGTCTTGGACCAGCCGACCAGCGCCATGCGCAGGGAGTTCGACACTCCCAGGTTGGGGATCGGCGCGACCACGCCCGACGACGTGCTCGTGATGATCCGTCCCCAGCCGGCCTCGCGCATGCCCGGCAGCACCAGGTCGGTGATCCCGATGACGCCGAGCACCATCGACTGGAAGTGGGTCGTCCAGACGTCGGCGGGCACGCCGCCGGCGGGGCTCGGCGGCGGGCCGCCGGTGTTGTTGACCAGGATCGCCACGGGGCCGAGCGCGGCGCGGACGCGGTCGAGGTTCGCCGCGGCGGCGTCGAGGTCGCCGACGTCCCACTCCACGGCCAGCGCGGTCCCCCCCGCCGCCTCGATGTCTGCGGCCGTCCGCTCGGCGCCCTCCCGGACGATGTCGGCCGCGGCCACCTTCACACCCTCGGCGCCCAGCGCCCGGGCGATCGCGCCGCCCAGGCCGCCGCCGGCGCCGAAGACCAGCGCCGTCTTTCCGTCAATGCTCAGGTCCATGTGCTGGTCCTTCTCCTCACGATGGTCAGTCCCATGTCGATGTCAGTCCAGGACGCCGCCGTCGGCGAACGAGACGACCGTGCCCGCGTCCTCCGAGGTGGCGCGCAGCCACGCGTGACGCGCGCAGACGATGTCCTGGATGGCGACGCCGGAGGAGTCGAACAGCGTGATCTCCTCGGCGCTGGTGCGGCCGGTCGCCAGGCCCTCGAGGACCGCGCCGAGATCCGGTCCGAGATCCTCCTCGGCAACCGCCCCGGCGGCCAGCGCGACCGAGAACTTGCCATCCAGGAGCGCCTCCTCGCGGCCGTCGCCGATCACGCGGCAGCGCGCGAGCGCAGCGGGCGCGATCTCGGTGCGGATGCCGATCGCGCCGACGTGCTGGCCCGGCTCGAGCTGGTCTTCGAGCAGCACCGGCTCGGGAGCGTTGGTCGCGGTGATCACCACGTCGGCGCCCGCGACGGCCTCCGACACGGTGCCGACCGCGCGCACGTCGATCCCCACCTCGGCGGCGACGCGTGCGGCGAAGGCCTCGCGGCGCTCCGCCGACCGGGAGTAGACGACCAACTCGTCGAGCTCCGGGCAGAGGATCCGGTGCGCGAGCACCGAGTACCACGCCAGCGTCCCCGTGCCGAGCATGCCCACCCGGCGCGCGCCGGGCCGGGCGAGCTTCTCGGTGGCCAGAGCGGCACCGGCGGCGGTCCGGACCGCCGTGATGTAGACCGCGTCCATGATCGCGAGGATCGAGCCGTCCTCGTCGTCGAACAGCAGCATGAGCGACGCGAGGTTCGCGCCCGGGCCCCGCTCCGGGAACCGGGCCAGGACCTTGACGCCCAGGGCGGTCGACGTGGCGTCGTGGCCGGCCAGGATCTTCAGCCAGGCGCGCCGGTCGCCGGGCAGCCGCAGCCACGAGTTCGGCGCCGACGTCGTCCGGCCGTGGGCCTGCGACGCGAACGCGTCGCGCTGCAGGTCGATGGTGTCTTCGAGCGTGAGCAGGCGGCGCATCGCCGCCATGTCGAGGACCCGCGTGCTGGGGCGCACGGAAGTTGAGGGCGCGCCGGCCATCACGCCTCGATCACGTAGAGGCCGGGGTCACGCGAGGACAGGACGTCGCAGCCGTCGTCGGTGATGACGATGTCCTCCTCGGACCCGTAGGTCATGTCGTCGTCGCGGAGATACGCCTCGCACGACAGGACCATGCCGGGCTCGAGCACCTGCTCGCTGTCGTAGCGGACGAAGGGCGGCTCGCTGCCCTGCAGGCCGAGCCCGTGGCAGAGGTGCATGAACGGCGGACCGAGGTAGTTGCCGAACTGCGCCTCGGTGTAGCCGCAGTCGCGGTAGAACCCCGCCATCAGCTCGATGACCTCGCGGAAGGTGACGCCCGGCTTGAGCGCCTCGTCCACCGAGCGGCCCACGACCGTGCGGATGTTGTCGTGATGGCGGGTCTGCTCGGCGGTCGGCTCGCCCACGACGGCCATGCGATTGAACTCGCCCCAGTAGCCGTTGACGATGACGCCGGAGTCGACGAACAGCAGCTGGCCCGGGTTCAGCCCGTAGTCCGGCAGCGGCCCGAGCATCCGCGACGAGTGGCCGAGGCCGCGGGACTTGG
>JAWVGD010000334.1:0-4350 GCA_033855515.1 Baekduia sp. | reverse complement strand
GGGCGGCTTCCGCGACGGGACCGAGCGGACGGGTGAGCACATCCATGGCTGACAAGTGACCCCTCCTCCTCCGTAAGACGGAGCGCGATCGTAGCCGCGGTTCTTAGGCTAACGCAAGACCCTATTTTTCAGAGTGTTGTGAGCCCTTCCGGTATCTGGCACTCCGGATTCCTGGTGGACGAACGTCCGCTCGCGGACATTTCGTGCCATCTGGCCAGAAGCGGGCCTTCACCCTCATCCGAAGGGCTGAGGCGGCCGATCCGGCCGGTGGGCACGGACGCCCACCGCACGCCATGGACGGCCCGCACCTCCTCCCCTCGCTCCGCGCTCCCGCCCGCCGGCTCCTGGCCGCCGGGCTTGCCCTGCTGGCGCTCGCCGGCAGCGCGACGGCCGCGCTCGCCGACGACGGCGCCACGCCGCCCGCCACGCGCTGGCCGGTCGGCGGCACCGCGCTGCGCGCGGCGATGAGCCTCGGGGCCGAGCACTGGGGCGCCTCTCCCTGCAGGGGCCGCATCAGCGTCGCCTGGGGCGCGCTCGGGCGTGAGCAGAACGCAGAGTCCTCCTGGGCCAACGACGTCGACCCCTACCTGCAGCCGTCGCGCAACACCGACTGCGCCATCACGCTGTCGACGGGCGCGAGCTGGGACTGGGCGATGCTGTGCACGGTCGTGGTCCACGAGATGGGTCATCTCGCCGGCCACGACCACGTCGACGACCCCGACGACGTCATGTACTACGCCTACACACGGCCCGTCGCCGAGTGCGCGGCGGCCCCGGAGCCCGTGCAGACCACCGCCGACGCGACGACCGCCACCGCCCCGGTCAGCGCGCCGGGCCGCGCGCGACGCGCCACCACGCCCGCGGCACGCACCCCCGCGCGCGCCACGTCGCGCCGTCCGGGCACGGCGCGACGGCACGCGCCACACCGTCGTCAGCACTGAGGTCTGGCCGATCAGCGGTGGCGCCGACACGGCCGGCATGGTTAGGATGCCCCGTCGCCGCGTCAACGCCGCCCGCCCAGGGCGACCAGGGGAGAACATGGGTCACCACGCACGGAAGCTCGCGGCCATCGTCGCCGTCCTGGCCTTGTCGGCCGTCCTCGCACCGGGGGCCGACGCTTCCACGGCGCTCGTTCGCGTCGAGACGCCCTCCGACGCGTCGTCGTTCTCCTCCACGGTCCCGCGGCAGGCGGTCACGCTCGGCGTCGCAGCGGTGACCAAGGCGGGACGGACATGCGAGGCCGACACCGCCGCCGCTGCGCTGTCTGCGGCGATCGGCGACGCCGCGTGGGAGGCCACCGACACCGGCAGCGCCCTGAAGATCACCAAGCTCAAGGGCCTTGCGTCGCCCACATCGGCGGCGCCGTCCTGGAGCTGGGCCACCTTCGTCGACCAGCACTACGTCGCCGATCCCTGTAGCGCGAAGGTGCCCGACGGCTCGGAGGTCCTGTTCTTCCCGGCCTGCACGGTCCGCACCGGCGTCCAGGGATCGTGCTTCACCGGCGGTCCGCTCTACCCGAAGGTCAACGGCGGGACGCCGTACCCGACCAAGCCCGTCCTGGTGGGCGGCGACAACACGTTCGTCTCGGTCTGGATCGACGAGGACGCGTTCGACCCGGCGGCGGTCACGACCTCGATCGGCCCCTCGACCGACTCGGTGCTCACCACCGATGAGGGCTACTCGGCAACCTCCAACGACGCCCAGCGCCAGGGCATCGCCGTCATCCGCCTCGCCGCCTGGGGCGACCACAAGCTCCGGGTCACGGAGAACGGCAAGGTCCCGGGACGGGTCGACGTCTGCGCCACCGACGGCGCCGACGGCTTCTGCGGCACCGTCAAGCCCGACTTCACGCCGTTCGACGTCAACGCCAACCCCTCGCCGTGCGCGACCAACGGCCACGACGGCTTCTGCGGCACGACCGACACGTCCGGGCCGATCGCGCACATCACGAACATCGCCCAGAAGCAGGTGTTCAAGAAGAAGAAGGGCCCGGGTCAGCTCAAGGGGACGATCGAGACCGACCCCAACGGCGTCAAGGACGTCAAGCTGCGCCTGACGCGCGTGACCACCTCACGGGTGCTGATCAAGGCCACCAAGAAGAAGGCCAAGAAGGCGAGCGCCGCCAAGGCCAAGAAGAAGGCCAAGAAGCGCTACCGCACGGTCAAGCGCTGCAGCGTCTGGGACGACAGCACCGCGCTGCTGGAGACGGCCACGTGCGGCAAGAAGGGCAAATGGTTCCAGGGCGAGCTCAGCGACCTCCGCGACGCCTTCACCTACGGGTTCGCCATGACCCTTCCCAACGGCGTCTACACGCTCGAGGTCCTTGCGAGCGACGAGAACGGCTACCCGGACGTCGCGACGCCCGGGCGCAGCGTCGTCACGTTCACCGTCAGCTGATCTGCGGCGCCCACTGCGCCTCGGCGAGGTCCCCCTCGGCGAGGCTCGGCGGCGTCGGGATCTGCGGCGTGTCGCGCAGGTACCACTCCGCGTCCAGGGCGGCCTGGCAGCCCGAGCCGGCGGCCGTGATGGCCTGCCGGTAGGTGTGGTCGACGAGGTCGCCGGCGGCGAAGACGCCTGGGCGGTTGGTCCGCGTGGAGCGGCCGTCGACCTTGACGTAGCCCTCGGCGTCGGTCTCGATCACGCCGCCGACGATGTCGGACTGCGGCTCGTGGCCGACGGCGATGAAGGCCCCGCCGATCTCGACGTCCTCGATCTCGTCGGTCCCGGAGCGCTTGAGGCGCGCGATGCGCTTGAACGGGCCGTCGCCGTCGAGGAACGCCTCGACCACGTACGGGGTCTTGAACTCGATGTTCTCCATCGCCCGGGCGCGCTCGATCATGATCTTCGACGCGCGGAACTCGTCGCGGCGGTGGACCAGCAGCACCTTGCGCCCGAACTTGGCGAGGAACATCGCCTCCTCCATCGCGCTGTCGCCGCCGCCCACGACCATGATGATCTGGTCCTTGAAGAAGGCCGCGTCGCAGGTGGCGCAGTAGCTGACGCCGGCGCCGGCCAGCTCGGCCTCACCGGGCACGCCCAGCTTCTTGTGCTCGGCGCCCATCGAGAGGATCAGCGTGCGCGCCTCGTAGACGTCGTCGCCGACGTGGACCTTGTGGATGCCGCCCGGCTCCGCGGCCACCTCGACCGACGTCGCCTGGTCGGTGAGGAAGCGGGTGCCGAAGTCCTCGGCCTGGTCGCGGAGCTTCTGCATGAGCTCCGGACCGGCGATGCCGCCGCCCGGGAAGCCCGGGTAGTTCTCGACCTCGGTGGTCTGCTGGAGCAAGCCGCCCCACATGAAGCCCTCGATGACGAGCGGCTTGAGGTTCGCGCGGGAGGTGTACAGCGCGGCCGTGTAGCCCGCCGGACCACTACCGATGATGATCACGTTCTCGACGTCGGCCATGCCAGTTGTCCTTCCCAGTTCGGGTCGCTTCACTTTGTATAGTACCGCTCGCCGGACGATCGTTACGGTGCGGAGGACCGTACGCCCTCAGGCGCGTGAAGCGACGGCCGCGGTCTTGCGCGCCCTCCGCTCCTCCGACCAGCGCGCGACCGTCCGCCGCAACTGGAAGTAGGCCACCGCGCCCGGGATCGTCGGCAGGTAGAACGCGAAGAGCCGGTAGGTCAGGACCGCGACGACGATCGAGTCCTTCGACTCGCCGCCGAAGGCGACGAACGCGCCGATCATCCCGCCGTCCACGCCGCCCACGCCGCCGGGGAGCGGAAGCAGGTTGGCGAGCATCCCGACGAAGTAGCCCATGACGATCACGGCCCACGGCGGCGCCTCCCCGAACGCGTGGAACGAGGCCCACAGGACCGCGATGTTGAAGCCCCAGTAGGCGATCGAGCCCGCCAGCGCCGGATCGCCGCTGCGCACGTGGGCGACCGAGAGGCGGATGCCGGCCGAGATCGCCGCGGGCAGGTTCGCACCGTTCTGGGCCAACCGGGCCCAGCGCCCGTGGCGGTTCGCGTAGCCGTCCAGGCGCTTCTGGAGGTCGGGCGGGGTCAGCGAGGCGAGCAGCGCGAGCGCGAACGCGACGACGCCGATGATGGCCGGCAGGAGCGTGATCGCCCAGTCCTGCGAGCCGGGCAGGATCCCGAAATACAGCCCGAAGCCCCCGACGACCACGGCGGCCATGTACACGCCGTAGGTCAGCACGAGGAACGCGAGCGTCTGGTCGGCCACCGCGCGCCGGGGCATGCCGGCGCGGCGCAGCGCCCAGGCGGTGAGCGCGATCCCGCCCGCGCCCCCCGCGGCGAAGACGCGCGTGGCGGCCAGGCCGGCCATCGTGATCTGGTAGCTCTCGACCGCGCTCAGGCGGAAGCCGTCGCGCACGTAGACGCCCTGGA
>JAWVGD010000333.1:0-6516 GCA_033855515.1 Baekduia sp. | reverse complement strand
CCTGGGGAGCGTGCCGGTCGATGATCGCGCCGCGCAATCGGATTCCCTTACGCGGAATGGGGAGCGTGCCTTTCGATGATCGCGCCGCGCAATCGGATTCCCTTACGCGGCATGGGGAGCGTGCCTTTCGATGATCGCGCCGCGCAATCGGATGCCCTTACGCGGCATGGGGAGCGTGCCTTTCGATGATCGCGCCGACGTCCGTCCCGGCCGGGAGCGTCCCGTAGTGCAACCCGCCGCCGCCGGCCAGGCGCGTGGCGACGAACGCGTCGGCGACGACCGTCGGCGCGTGGCGCAGCAGCTGGGATGCCTGCAGCGCCAGCGCCATGCGCTCGACGACCAGGCGCGCGCGGTGCTCGAGCTCGGCCGGGCGCCCGAACTCGCAGCGCACGGTCTGCACGTAGGCGTCGTAGCGCGTGTCCTGCCCGGTGGCCGCGTCCAACTCCTCCATGAACACGTCCAGCGCCTCGGGCGTGCGCGACAGCGCGCGCAGCACGTCCAAGGCCATCACGTTGCCCGAGCCCTCCCAGATCGAGCACAGCGGCGCCTCGCGGTAGAGCCGCGGCATGCCCGACGCCTCGACGTAGCCGTTGCCGCCCAGGCACTCCAGCGCCTCGAACGCGTGGTTGGGGACCCGCTTGCACACGTGGTACTTGGCCACGGCGGTGGCCAGGCGCTTGAACAGGTCGGCGCGCTCGTCGCCGGCGGCGGCCTCGTCGTAGGCGCGGCAGAGCCGCAGGGTCACCGCGGTCGCCGCCTCGCTCTCGACCGCGAGGTCGGCCAGCACGTTGCGCATCAGCGGCTGGTCGATCAGCGTCTTTCCGAACGCGGCGCGGTGCATCGCGTGCCAGGTCGCCACCGAGACAGCCTGGCGCATCCCGCCGGCGCCGCCCATGACGCAGTCCAGGCGCGTGTGGCCGACCATCTCGATGATCGTCGGGACGCCCCGTCCGGGCTCGCCGACCATCCGGCCCCACACGCTCTTGAGCTCCACCTCGGAGGAGGCGTTGGACTTGTTGCCGAGCTTGTCCTTGAGGCGCTGCAGCTGGAAGCCCTCGTTCTTCGTGCCGTCCGGCAGGAAGCGCGGGACCGCGAAGCAGGACAGACCTTCCTCGGTCTGGGCCAGCACGAGGAACAGGTCGCTCATCGGCGCGCTGCAGAACCACTTGTGTCCGACGAGCTCGTACTCGCCGGAATCGGACCCACCCACCGGAGTCGCGACGGTCGTGTTGGCGCGGACGTCGGAGCCACCCTGCTTCTCGGTCATGGCCATGCCGCAGATCGCGCCGGGCTTCTCGGTCGCGGGCTTCAGCGCGCCGTCGTAGCCGCGCGCGGTCAGGCGCGGGACCCATTCGTCGGCGACCTCGGGCGTGGCGCGCAGCGCCGGGACGGCGGCGAAGGTCATCGTGATCGGGCAGCCGAAGCCCGCCTCGGCCTGCGTCCCGCTCATGTAGATCGCCGCGCGGGCGACGTGCGCGCCCGGCCGCGGGTCGTTCCACGGCAGCGCGTGCATCTCGTCGTGGACGCCGCGGGCCATCAGCTGATGCCAGGCCGGGTGGAAGGCGACGCTGTCGAGGCGGTTGCCGTAGCGGTCGTGCGTGTGCAGGACCGGCGGGTTCTCGTTGGCCGCGAAGCCCCACGCCTGCGGCTCGCCGCCCCAGAACGCGCCGACCTCGACCGCGCGGTCGTGCGCCCACCCGCCGCCCTCGCGCGCCAGCCCCTCGACCAAGGCGGTGTGGTCGGTGAACAGGTTGCGGCCCTCCAGTGGCGGAACCTGGTTGCGGACCTCGTGGGTGGCGTAGGCCCGGTGCTCAGGCCGCGCGACGGTGGACATTCGGAGAGTGCTCCTGATCGGTGGTGGAACGCAGGCAGAAGGTGATGAGCGCCGCGACCAGCGCGTCGGCGTCGCTCGCGGCCGCGGCGGGCGACAGCGGGCCGACGAGCGCCTCGCCGATCGCGCCGACCAGCGCGGTGGCGGTGAAGGCCGCGTCCTGCTCGGGCAGCTCGCCGCGCGCGACGCCATCGCGGATGGCGCCCGCGAAGATCTCGGCGTAGGCGCGGCGGAACTGCAGCCGCTCCGCCTCGACGGCGGGGTCGACCGGCTCGGCCAGCAGCGCCCACCCGAGTCGCCGGCCACGCAGCGCGCGGCGGGCGAACGTCTCGGTCGCCGCCGCGATCCGATCGGCGGCGGTCGTCTCGCTCGCCGTCGCGGCGGCCACGGCGTCGACCTCATGCTGGGACGCGACGCGGAACACCTCGGTGAGCAGGTCGGCCTTGGACGGGAAGTGCCGGTAGACGGTTCCGGTCGCCACGCCGGCACGCTTCGCGACGGCGGCGACCTGCGCCTCCCGGTAGCCGCCCCGGGCGACGAGCGCCAGCGCGGCCCGGACGATCCGGTCGCGCGCGGCGGCCCTGCGCGCCTCGGTGCGGTCCGTGGAGCGGTACGGCATGGGAAGAAGTGAACCACGGTTCACCTCTTGGCGTCAAGGGCGTCACGGCTCCGGCCGCTCGGGGTCGCGCTGGCCTCCGTGGGGGCCGCGGGGCGGGGCGCCGGTCCTCACCGGCGCCCCGCGAGCGTCCTACTTGTGCGTCTTGGGGGCCTTGGCCTCGGGCTGCGACGTGACCGTCGCCTTGACCGGGCTGCGGGCCGACTTGGCGATCCGGACCCGGATGCGCTGCTCGTGCCCGGGCTTGGCGGTCCGCAGCGGGCTGTGGCCCACGACCTTGCCGCGGCTGTCGCGGACCGTCACCCGGACCTTGGTCTGGCGGTTGACGCGGAACCGCACGGTCACGGTGGTGCCGGAGCGGGTCGCCTTGACCTTGGTCACGCGCAGCGGCGCGCGCGGGCTGGTCTTGCGGCCCGCGCCGCTGACCGGCACCGCGGCCGGGACCGGCGGCCGGGCGCCCGCGCTCGGGCCGGAGGCCGCGGCGGTCGGCAGGGCCGCGACGCCCGGCCCCGGCGTCGGCGCCGTCGTGTCGGGCGCCGTGCCGCCCGGCAGGTTCACGCGCCACACGCCGCGCCCGTGGGTCGCCGCGTAGAGCAGGTGCGCGCCCTGGTCGACCGCGAGGCCGTAGACGGCCACCATCGGCAGACGGGCGGCGGCCTTGTGCCAGGACGTCGTCCCGGCGGGCAGCTGCAGCACGCCGAAGTCGGTCGAGGCGTACAGGTCGCCGGTGCTGTCGTCGCGGACGAGGTCGGTCACGGGCTGGTCGCCGAGATCGGCGGAGAGGTCCGACGCGGTCGCGGCGCCGGTGTCGGGGTTGGCCGTCACGTCGAACACGTGCCCGGGCGTCGCCGGCGTGTAGGCGCTGTAGCCCGAGTAGGAGACGCGGACGTGGTTGACGTCGGCCGGGTCGGCTGCGATCGAGGAGACGAAGCGCCCCGGCAGGCCGCCGGCCTTGACCTCGGTGAACTGCACCGCGGCCGGCGAGGACGCGTCGGCGTTGTGGGTCACCCACAGGTGGCCCTGGCGCGTGCCGACCCACAGCGTGCCGGCGTCGGCGGCAGAGCGCTCGGTCGCGACGATGTAGTCGCCGGCGCGCTCCTGCGGGGTGGCGCCGGTGCTGAGCTGGCGCCCGATGCGGACCCAGTCGCCGCAGACCTGCGAGCTGTCGCCGATGCTGATCGTCGTCTCCCGGCAGTGCGCGTCGAGCTGGTCGCGCGGACCGCCGTCGTCGGTCGTCCGCCACACGAACTGGCCGCCGGTGAACAGCGTCCCCGCGTTCTTGGGGTCGTGGGTGAGCGGGACGTAGAACGAGAACGCCTCCGGGGCGTTGGCGTCGGCGGCGGCCTGGTCCAACGGCTGGGAGATGTAGTCCCACCCGCGCGGCGAGTCGTTGTTGCCGCCGTCGGCGCCGAAGTTGGCGTCCATCGTGGGGCCGTAGTAGGTGTGGACCTTGACCTGGTCGACCCCGATGCTCGAGTTGCCGCCGTCGCCGCCGATCGACTCGAACGCGGTGAAGCCGTTGGGCACGCTCGAGTTGGTGTCGAACGCCCAGGTGCCGTTGTCCTGCGTCCCGCCGAGCAGGTCGCTGCCCGGGTCGGCGGGGTTCAGCGACACGCTCTGGAACTGGAGCGTGCGCAGCCCGTCGTTGAGCGAGTCGATGCGCTCGGGCACCGCCCGGAGCACCTGCTGGCAGAGCTTGAGCGGGTTGCCCGTGAGCTTGCGCGCCGTGCAGTCGCCGGTGCGGTCGACGTAGCGCCCGTTGACCCGGACCACCCCGCCGTCGGAGCCGGCGAAGAAGAAGTCCGGGTTGTAGGGGTCGAAGGCGACCGCGTGCTGGTCGGGATGCATGCCGGTGACGCCGCCGGCCAGCAGCGAGGTGTCCGCGCCGTCGTCGACGGTGGCGTCGTTGGTCATGTCGTTGAACGTCTGGCCCGCGTCGGTGGACCGCAGGACGGCACGGCCGTTGGTGCGCTGGTCTCCGCCGAACACCTGCAGCTCGCCGTAGTTCATCGAGCCGCCGATGATCACCGCATCGGGGTTCCGCGGGTCGGCGACCACGAACTGGTCGTAGGTGCATTGCCCTTCGCAGAAGTTGTAGGACGCGTAGCCGGGCTGCGCCGGGTCGGCGCTCGAGAGCTTCTTCCACGGCGCGAGGTTGGCCCCGGCGCTGCTGACGAGCGTGGACGCCTTGACGCCGACGTTGTCGGAGCGCCAGAACTCCGACGTGGAGGGGTGGGCGGCGGGGTCGTCGCCCTCGGAGCCGTCGCCGACGTAGGCCCGGACGTCGCCGTTGGTGCGGACGGTCAGGGCGAACTCGGTGCGGTCACCGGCCGCGTCGGCCGGATACAGCGTCTGGAAGACCTGCTTGAACGAGGCGTCGCCGCCCTCGATCGAGGGTGCCGAGCGCCAGATGCCGTAGCCGAACAGCGCCACGTACACGGGCCGGGTCTGACCCGCCTGCGCCGGCGCCTTGGGATCGACGACGACGTCGTTGACGCCGCCCTGGAACAGGTCGGTGCCGCTTCCCGGCGCGTTGGGGTTGCCGGCCTTGGAGAACATCAGCGAGAACGTCTGCCCGCGGTCGGTGGACTTGTACAGGCCGAGCGTCGGCGCGCCCGGCGGCGTGCGGCGCCCGCCGTTGGAGGACGACGAGCCGTGGCGCGCCAGCGCGGTGCCGAGGTAGATCGTGCCGTTGTCGGGATCGATCGCCACGGAGCCGATCGCGCGGCCCTGGGCGACCGCGACGCTGCCCGGGACCAGCTCCCAGTGGTCGCCGCCGTCGGTGGTGCGGAACAGGCCCTGGCCGGCCTCGGAGTCGCTGGAGGCGTTCGGCTCTCCGGAGCCGGCGTACAGCGTGTTGCCGCTCGGATCGGTCGGGTCGACGATGAGCGAGCCGAACGCATCGGTGGTCAGCCCGGTGTCGACCGGGGTCCAGGTGACGCTGGCGCCGAGGATGTTGTCGGTCCGGAAGATGCCGCCGCCCGCCGCGGCGATCCAGGCGCGGCACGCAGCGCTCGACCGGCCGCAGTTGGGGTCGACGACGATCGCCGTCGTGCGCCCCGAGTTCGTGGTGGGCGCGCCCGTGTAGGTGTTCTCCTTGGACACGAGGGGTGTGAAGGGCCCGAGCTCGTTCCAGGCGCTGGTCAGTCCGCCGGCGGGGGCGCCGAGGTAGGCCTGTCGCCCGGCGGCGGCGACCTGGTCGTCGACGTAGGTCTTCGGGAACGCCCGCTGGTCGACCTGCGCCTGGTCGGGGCCGTTGCGCAGCTCGCCCCCCTCGCCTCCGCCGACCTTCTCCTTCACGATCGCGATCGGCAGGCGGCGCTTGAGCTTGGGGTGGTCACGCGCGAACCCGGGCACCGTGGACTCGTGCTCCTTCTCGGCCTTCTTCCTCTTGTCGCGAGCACCCGGCCGGTGCTTCTTGGCGCCGTGCGCGGCGGGGCCCCCCGGCGTGGCCGCCATGCCGGCGCCCGGCACGGCCACGATCAGCGCGAGGACCAGGAGCACCGGACCGGTGAGACGCGACGACGACATGCTGTTCCTCCGGGGTTCAACAGGGTGGGCGTCCTTACCCAGGTGGTCAGGCCACGTAACCAGGTCCGGGGAAGTGCGTGCACGCCCGATGTCCGAGCACGGCGACTGCGGGCGCGGATCTGCGCGCGCGTCTGAGCCCTGGCGTGAGGGTGCCGGAGCGGGCGCGGGCGGTAGCGTTCCGCGCCCCCATGAAGATCATCTACACCCACACCGACGAGGCCCCGGCGCTCGCGACGAAGTCGCTGCTGCCGATCCTCGAGGCGTTCGGCGCCACGGCCGGCGTCGAGTTCGAGCTGCGCGACATCTCCCTCGCCGGCCGGATCCTGGCCCAGTTCCCCGACCGCCTGAAGCCCGAGCAGCAGGTGCCCGACGCCCTCGCCGAGCTGGGCGAGCTGGCGCAGACGCCCGACGCCAACATCATCAAGCTGCCGAACATCAGCGCGTCGGTGCCCCAGCTGAAGGCCGCGATCACCGAGCTGCAGGGTCAGGGCTACGCGATCCCCGACTACCCCGAGGAGCCCGCGACCGGCGAGGAGCG
>JAWVGD010000332.1:0-2825 GCA_033855515.1 Baekduia sp. | reverse complement strand
TGACGATCCGCGCGGCGTGCGGCGGGCTGAAGGCCGTCCTGCGCTGTCGCAGCAATCTGCTGATCGCCGCGCCGCCCGAGGTGGACGTGCGGATCAAGACCAAGTCGGGCAACGTCGACCTGCGCGGTCTGAACGGCCGCGCCGACGTGCAGACCGACTCCGGCGACATCCGAACCCATCGCCTGGAGCCGGTCACCATGCACGCCAGCACCGCCGCCGGCGACGTGAACCTCGACCTCTTCGGCCAGCCGGCTCGCACCGAGGCGCGCAGCAGCGCCGGCAACGTCCGCGTCACGGTGCCCTACGGCCCGTACCGCGTGGACGCGACGGCGGGCGCCGGCAACGTGAAGGTCGAGGGCGTCATCCGCGACGACCTGGCCCCGCAGGCCATCATGGCGCTGACCGACGCCGGCAACATCACGGTCCGGGCGCGCTAGCCCCCGGACCGCGACGCCACCGCAGGGGCTACTGGAGGTAGCCCGCCTCCTTGAGGTACTCCCCGGCGACCTTCGCCGGCGTCTCCTTGTCGAGGTCCACGCGGGAGTTGAGCTCCTGCATGACCGGGAGGGTCAGGCCCGCCGTGACGTCGTCGACGACCTTCTGGAAGCCCGGCCCGGCGGCGCCGGCCACCGACGACTTCGCCAGCAGCGACGCGTTGTAGGGCGGGAAGAGCTGCTTGTCGTCCTTGAGCAGGACCAGGTTGTCGGCCTTGATCTGGCCGTCGGTGGTGAACACCTCGCCGACGTCGGTCTGGCCGTTCTTGATGACTTCGTGGCGCTTGGCCAGGTCGATCGAGAGGAACTTCTTGAACTTCAACCCGTAGACCTGCTGCAGGCCGAGCAGGCAGTCGACGCGCTGCTGGCACTCCGGCGGGCCGGAGATCGTCAGGTTCTGCGACTTGCCCTTGAGGTCTGACAGCTTGGTGATGTTGCCGAGCTTCGTCGCGGTCGCCTGCGTGACGGCGAAGCCGTTGGAGTCGGTGAACGGCGACGGCGCCTCGGCGGTGATGCCGTCCTTGGCCATGCACGCCTTGGCCTGGTCGTAGGCCTGGCCCGGGTCGTGCGGCACCGCCTTGTCCTTGACCTTGCAGAAGCTCGTCAGGATCGTCCCGGTGTACTCCGGGTAGGCGTCGATGCGACCGGCCTTCAGCGCCTTGAGCGCGATCTGCTCGGAGCCGAGGTTCAGCTGCTTCTTGACCTTGTAGCCGGCGGCCTGGAGGGCCTGGGCGTAGATCTCCCCGAGGACGAACTCCTCGGTGAAGTTCTTCGAGCCGATCGTGATGACCGGCTTGCTCGCGTTGGCCGTGTCCTTCTGGATGACCTTGGAGCTGGTGGCCGGCGCTCCGGTGGTGGAGGCTGCTCCGGTGCTGCTGGAGCCGCTGTTCTTGTTGCTGCTGCCGCAGGCGGCCAGGCCGAGGGCCAGGGCCAGCGCGAGCAGCGCCACAACGCTGCGGGATCGCATGCGTCGGTTCCTCCTCATGGGGGTGGTGGTCGTCTGGGAGAGCTTGAGTCCGCGGGGCGTCACGGCGCGTTGGATCCCGGCGAACAGGACCTCGGCCGCGATCGCCAGGGCCGCGATGAGCAGGGCCGTGCCGAGGCGCCCCGCGTCGCCGTGCACGTTGGCGTTGACGATCGGCACGCCGAGCGTGGCGACCCCGACGTAGGGTCCGAGGGTCGCGGTCGCCAGGACGTTGACGACCGAGGTCCGGATGCCGCCGAAGACCAGCGGCAGGGCCAGGGGCAGTTCGACGCGCAGCGCGAGCCGGCGCTCGGAGAGCCCCATCCCGCGTGCGGCGTCGACCACGTCGCGGTCGACCTGGCGGACGCCCACGTACGTGTTGGTGAAGATCGGTGGGATCGCGAGCAGGACCATCGCGAAGACCAGGTTGGTGATGTTCAGCCCGAGGTAGGTCGAGGCGAACACGAGCACGGCGAAGCTCGGGACGGCGCGTCCGACGTTCGCGGCGGTGCTGGCGAGGAGCTGGCCGCGGCCCTTGTGTCCGAGCCAGAGCGCGATCGGCAGCGCTATGGCGATCGCGAAGAGGATCGCCTCGAACGTGACGCGCAGGTGCGTCCACAGCAGCGGCAGCAGGTGGCTGCCGCCGACCTGTATGCCGCCGCCGACCGACTCGCGCGAGTGCAGCAGGTAGTCGATCGCGTCCTTCATGTCGTCACGCTCGCCCGCTGCCAGGGCACCAGCAGCCGCTGGGCGCCCAGGAGCGCCAGGTCCAGGACGAAGGCCAGCAGCACGCACAGCAGCCCCGCGACCAGCACGTTGGACTTGAAGGCGATGTCGCTGAGGATCTGCTGGCCCAGGCCGCCGGCGCCGGCGTAGAAGGCCAGCGCGGCCAGGCCGACGTTCGTCGTCGTCGCCACGCGCAGCCCCGCGAAGATCTCGGGCAGCGCGAGCGGCAGCTCGACCTTCCAGAGCAGCTGGCGGTCGGTGAGGCCCATGCCCAGCGCGGCGTCGCGCGCCTCGGCCGGGACGTTGTCCAGGCCCGCGACCACGTTGCGGAACAGGATCAGCAGCGTGTAGGCCGTCAGCGGGATCAGCGCGGTCTTGAAGCCGAAGCCGGTGACCGGGATCAGGATCGCGAACAGCGCCAGCGACGGGATCGTGTAGAGGATGCCGGTGATCCCGACGATCGGGCCGGTCAGCCAGCGGCGGCGGTGGGCGACGATCGCCAGCGCGAACGCGATGGCGAAGCCGAGGATCACCGAGGAGAGCACCAGCTCGACGTGGCGCCACAGCGGCGATCCGTAGTCGCCGAGGTGGTGGACGATCCAGTCCGGGCAGATCCCGTTCTGCTGCACGCAGCTGAGGCT
>JAWVGD010000331.1:0-6675 GCA_033855515.1 Baekduia sp. | reverse complement strand
AACAAGCCGGCGGCAAGGCGGCCAACCTGGGCGAGCTGACGCGCGCCGGGCTGCCGGTGCCACCGGGCTTCGTCATCACCACCCAGGCGTACCGCGAGTTCGTGAGGCGGCTCGATGTCGGGGACTTGATCATCGAGCGGGCGGCCGGTGCCACGGAGGTGGAGCGGGCAACCACGGCGGCGGAGCAGATCCAGCACTTCTTCCGGGGCGACCTGGCCCACGACCTCCACGCCGCGATCGCCGGCGCGTACGCGGGGTCCTCCTCGAACCGGCGCAGGCACGCGACGGCCGCCGCCCCGGCCAGCACCCCGCCGGTCTCGAGGTTCTCGAACGCCCCCCGTCGCACGACCAGGAACATCCGGTACGGATCATCGTCCTCCATCGCGCCGGGACGCTACCGCCCGCCTCCGCGCGTGCGAGGATTGCCCCACCCGCCCCTGTAGCTCAGCTGGATAGAGCAGCGGAATTCTAATCCGCAGGTCGTTGGTTCGAGTCCAACCGGGGGCGCTGCAGAACGCCTGCAACGCCGGGAATCTGCGAACGACGCGCCTGGCTCGGGAGGAGGACATGTCCCCGATATGTCCCGAGAGGTCCTGGGGGAGGTCGTTCGTGTGGACGTGCAAGCCGACAACGTTGGGGGACTACAAGCTGAACGCGGCGGTGGACCTGATCCTCCGCGAGATGCCGCGCCGCGGCCTGGGTACGGCCACCGTGTCGCAGCTGCTGCGCGGTCAGGTCCGGTAACTCCGGCGCGGACCAGGTCTCGTCCTTGGCCGGTTGACGTACACCTTTGTCATCGTCGGTGTCGACCCGGTCGATGACGCCGGCGGGGAGCATCACCTTCTCGTCGAGGATCCGCGGGCCGGCGTCGACCACGTGCGGTTGTCTCACATGCGGGCTTGACTGGTGTCCACATGGATGCGCCGTCGAGGGACGACTGACTCGCGCATGACGCGCGGGTGGTCCGATGCGGCCGGCGCCGTAGGTCGCCGAGCGCTGACATCATCGCCGTCATGACCTCCGACCGCGAGCACACGACCGTGCCGGCGGCCGATGCGCTGGTGATCTTCGGGATCACCGGCGACCTCGCCCGCAAGATGACGCTGCGCTCGCTCTACCGGCTCGAGCAGCGGCGGCTGCTTGATTGCCCGATCGTGGGCGTCGCTGCCGAGGACTGGACCGTCGAGCACCTGCGGGAGCACGCGAGGCAGGCGATCGAGGCGGCCGGCGAGACGATCGACCGTGAGGTCTTCGGGCGACTCGCCGGCCGGCTCTCCTACGTGGCGGGCGATTTCTCCGAGCCGGCGACCTTCGAGCGCGTCAAGGCCGCCATCGGCCCCGCCTCCGTGCCGGTGTTCTACCTCGAGGTTCCGCCGAGCCTGTTCGGCCCGGTCGTGGCAGGGCTGTCGGGAGCGGGTGCGCTGTCGCCGGCGGCGCGGGTCGTCGTGGAGAAGCCCTTCGGCCACGACCTCGCCTCGGCGCGTGAGCTGGCCGCCGATCTGCACCGCTACGTCCCCGAGGCTCGGCTGCTGCGGATCGATCACTTCCTCGGGAAGATGGGCCTGGACGAGATCCTGTACCTGCGCTTTGCCAACGCGATGATCGAGCCGGTCTGGAACCGTCACCACATCGCCTGCCTGCAGATCACGATGGCCGAGCGCTTCGGGGTCCAGGACCGCGGCCACTTCTACGACCCGGTCGGGGCACTGCGCGACGTCGTGGTCAACCATCTGCTGCAGATCGTCGCCATGGCGGCCATGGAGCCACCGTCGGGGCGCGACCCGGCGACCATCGACCACGCCAAGCTCGCGGTGTTCCGCGCGATGCCCGATGCCGACCCGGCCGCGTACGTCCGCGGCCAGTACGACGGGTTCCGCGACATCGACGGCGTCGCCGCCGGCTCGACGACCGAGACCTACGCGGCGCTGCGGCTGGAGGTCGACAACTGGCGCTGGGCCGGCGTACCGATCCTCATCCGGACCGGGAAGCGCATGCCCGTGACGCAGACCGAGCTCCGCGTGGTCTTCCGCGACCCTCCGCGCCTGGGCTTCCTGCCCGAGGGCCACCGTCGTCCCGCGCCGAGCCAGCTCGTCATCAAGATCGATCCCCCAACCGGCGTCCGGATCGTCCTCGACGCCCGCGGCGCCGACTCGCCGACCCCGCGCGAGATCGACCTCGACATGCTGTTCGCCGACCAAGGCGGAGAGGGTCCCACGCCCTACGAAGTCCTGCTCGAGGCCGCGCTGCAGGGCGACCCGACACACTTCACCCGCCAGGACGGCGTCGAGGAGGCCTGGCGGATCGTCCAGCCGCTCCTCGACGACCCGCCGCCGGTGCATCCCTACGCACCCGGCTCGTGGGGGCCGCACGAGGCCGAGCAGCTGACCGCGGGGCTGGGCCCATGGCGCGGGCCCTGGCTCGGCGACTGACCGACCTACCTGCCCGGCTACCTCCGGCGAGCCGAGAATCGGGATCCGCGCCGCCTCCGTTGGCCTACATGTAGACCTGTGTAGTCACGCCCACCCCTTTTCCTCCTCGGCCGGTGGGGAATGGCACTAGTTGGCCCGGATGTACCGCCCTCCACGTCGGAGAGGACGTGTCACGCCTCGTCCACCGGCGGTTGTCACGTGCGGTCGAGCCCGGCCGGTTGACCGCCTTCAGGGCGCCGACTTGCGCCCGCGCCCCGCGGCCCGTCACCATGCGCCCGGTGGTGGCGACGGTCCTGAGCGTGCATCCGTTCGGCGACCGCCTCGAGCCCGGCCGCGGCGCGGGGTTCGTGGTGCTCGTGGCGTTCCTGGTCGCGTTCCTGGCGATCCGCACCAGCGCGCGGCTGACGCGCAGCGTCTCGTGGTGGCCGGGCGGCGTGCAGGCGGGCGGCGTGCATCTCCACCATCTCGTCTGGGGGATCTGCCTGATGATCCTCTGCGGCTTCCTGGCCTTCGCCGCGCCGCTGCAGGCGCCGTGGTGGCACCTGATCGCCGCGGGCTTCGGGGTCGGCGTGGGCTTCACGCTGGACGAGTTCGCGTTGTGGGTGCACCTGCGCGACGTCTACTGGAGCGAGGAGGGGCGCTCGTCGTTCGACGCGGTCGTCGTCGCGTTGTCGTTCGCGGCGCTGGTCGTGGTCGGGACGCGCCCGTTCGGGCTCGACGACCCTGCATCGGTCTGGGGGACCGTGGCCGCCGTGGCGGGCGTCCTCGTGCTGGTCTGCGCGGCGGCCGCCAAGGGCCGTGCGATCACCGCGGCGATCGGCATCTTCATCCCGGTGTTCGGCGTCGTCGGCGCGGTCCGCCTCGCGCGGCCGTCGTCGATGTGGGCGCGGCGCTTCTACGACGACATCAAGCTCGACCGCGCGGCACGGCGCTACGCGCCGACGGGCCGGCTCTCGCGGCTGGGCGCCAGGCTCAGCGACCTCGTGGCCGGCGCCCCGACCGACGAGGAACGCAAGTGAGGCGCTGAGCTCGCAACGGCCCTGGCGCTCAGGTGGTACGACACCGTGCTGCACGACGCGACGACATCGGGGCCGTGGGGACTGGGCGGCACCAGCGCGTGCGACGGCCCCAGCGCTCGACCAAGTTGTACGGGTCGCTCGTGTTCCCTGCGTGTTGCCAACTCGTCGCTGCGAGTCTCACACAACCTCACGCTGCCTGACGCGGATCCGCGCGAACGCGCCGTCTGAGCCGGTTCTCGGCCATCTTCCAACCCGCAGATCGTTGGTTCGAGTCCACCCGGGGGCGCTGAGGACGTACCTGGAAATCCCAGTTGCGCCTACGGTCTCCTACGTGGTGGCTGGCGAGGCGATGACCCAGACGAGCCAGCCAGAAATGGCCGATGCGCCGAGGAGGAAGGCGGGCAAAGGGCTTCGTCGCGAGAGCGTCGCGAGCGCGATGCCGAGCAAGCTCGCGATGACCGCTACGTATGCGAGTCCGCTTTGTGCGCTCCACTGCCAGGAGTCGGCGTAACGGGTCCAGTGGTGTCCGGGCTGGTAGGTGATCGATCCGTAGCGGTCAAGGGGCGGCGCGCCGAAGCATGATTGGCCGCAGCGCTGCTCGTCTCGGCCCCAGGAGAGAAGGAGAACAACGATCGAGCTGAACGTCACGAATGCCGCGGCTCCAACCCGGATGTGTCGCCGTCGCTCGTCTGGGGCCAGGACGGAGATCAGCTCAGCGGTGCGCCAGTGCTCGTCGGTCATCTGCAAGCGCGACTTGCGATTGGGCACGGTCAGAGCGTAGACCGCGGTTGGGCGTCGTGCAGCCGGCCTGCACGGTTCGCCGGCCACACCGGCTGTGGCTCGGCGACATGCAGCAGGCTTCGGCTTGGCGACCCAGACGGCGGTGAGCGAGGCACGTCCGCCGGTATCCTTGCCGCGTGCCAGTCGCCAGCGGGTCCGACTTCGTGGTGCATCCCGGCGCGGGGCTTCTGCTCTGGTGCGCAGCGGTCTTCGGCGGACTCATCGTCGGCGGCGGTGTGACCGCCGCCAAGGGCCGGTGGGGCTGGCTGTTGATTGTCATCCTCACGGGAGGTCCGCTCGGGTGCGTTACGGCGTTTATGCGAGCGGCGCCAGGCAGCCTGTGGGCGAGGCACGTCTACGCGGCCGACAGGTTCGCGCAGGCGCAAGTCGCGGTGCCTGGTCCAGAGTGATCCCCCAGTAGGACGCGAAGGAGAGCGCTGCTGCTGGTCTCCATGAGAGCAGCGCAGCGGGCTACGTAGTTAGAAGGCGCTTTCGGGCGCGGCCGTGTCGATGCCGGCCACGGAGCTCTCTGGCGCTGCCGGGCTACCCGGCGGTGTACGCTGGCGCGCGCGGACCGGCTGGCCGGCATCCCGCCGGGCACCGCGGCCTTGGAGGCATCGTGCGCTCTCGCTTGACGTTCTCGAACGTCGTGGCTGTCATCGCTCTGTTCATCGCTTTGGGCGGCACGTCCTATGCGGCGGTCAAGCTCGGCAAGGACGCCGTCAAGACCACCAACATCGCCAACAACGCGGTGACGTCGGCGAAGATCAAGAACGGGTCACTGCTGCGGGCGGACTTCAAGAAGGGCGCGCTTCCGACGAGCGCCGCCGGCGCCCCGGGGCCGAAGGGCGACACCGGCCCGGGTGGTGGCCGGGGTCAGGACGGCGCGACGGGAGCGGCCGGGCAACCGGGCCCGGCGGGGCCCGGGCTGACCGGGCTCTACGGCAACGGCGCCGGCGGCGACGTCACCCTCTCCGGGACGACGAGCCTCACCGACGATCAGGTCTACGCGAACCTCACGCTGCAGCCGGGCGCGGTCCTCAACGCGACCGGCCACCGGGTCTTCGTGCGCGGGACCCTGTCGATGGGGAACGCAAGCCGGATCTCCAACGACGGCGGCGACGGAACGCCCACCGCCGCCGGGGCCGGCGCACCGGCGGCGACCGCCGGCGGAGGGGTCGGCGGCGGCCCGGGCAACACGATCGGGCCGACGCCGACGACGCCGACGCTCGGCGGAACGGGCGGCGTGGGAACGGCCATTCCCGTGTGGCCCCCCTTAGCGTTGAGCGCATCGGAGTCGCTCATCGATCTGCAGACAGTCCCACAGGCGCTCTCCGGCCATCTCGCCGACGGCGTGCGCTACACCGGCGGGATCGGGGGCGGCGGACAGCACAGCGCGACGGCGGGCGGTGGCGGTGGCGGCGGGGTCGTCGTCGTCGCCGCGCAGCGGATCACGGTCGACGGCAGCGCCGCGATCACGGCTCGCGGCGGCGCCGGAGGACAAGGCTCGGGCGGCGGCGGCGGGGGCGCGGGCGGCGGTGTCGTCGTGCTCGTGAGTGAGCACTCGCCGCCGGCGGGCCTCAGCCTCGCCGTCGACGGGGGCCACGCCGGAGGCACCGGCGCCCAAGACGGCCACGCCGGCAGAGCCATCGCGATCACCGGCTGATCCGACGCGCCGAACAGCCGGGGCGAACGCGGCGCCCGACTCACGAGCGTTCGCCGGCGGCTCATCGCATCACCGAGCTTGTCCGCAGCGTGCAGTCGCTTGCCCCTGATGACACGCCCAACGGGGCGCCGGGCGCCGACCTGCAGCGGAGGTCCGGACAGCCATGCGGGCAGCGAGCCCCGCGACGTGGCTGCCGTGCACCCGGCGTGCTCCCAACTCGTCGCTTCGAGCCTCACGCAACCTGCCGCAGCCGCCCGTAGGAGCGCGCAACCTCGTCGTCGGCGCCGATTGTTGACCAGATTCCAATCCGCAGCCACCGGTTCGCCAGCGTGGGCCACGGCGCCGCCTAGGGCGAGCACGCTCAACTACAGCGTCGCGTCTGGCTCCCACTCGCTGAAGAGCCAGCCGATCTCCCGGCACGCCCTGGTGGTGCGGCTCTTTGGGGCTCGTCGGAGCCGGGCAGTCACGGTCTCGGCGAGATCGGACGATGCGTCCGGATGGGGCGCCCAGCGCAGCTCGCTGTATTGAGCAGGCTCGTTCGGGAGCGGCATTCCCTTGGGAACCATGCCGTAAAGACGGTAGGCGTGGAATCGCAGCGCGGCGATGACTTCGGGGTGGTTGTTGCCGTCGGTGGTCTTGGCCAGGAAGGCTGGCGTGGCGCAGATGTTCCAGAGCGCGGTGTAGGCATCGGGGTCGCGCGAGGCGGTCCAGACGTGGTTGAACTGCATGTCGCGAACCTTGCCTCGCTGGATGCCAGCGGCCCAGAGAAAGGCGTCGGTCG
>JAWVGD010000330.1:0-5416 GCA_033855515.1 Baekduia sp. | reverse complement strand
ACTCCGAGGGCTGGGGCGGCTCGATGGGATCCTCGCGCGGCGTGTCGGGCTCCGGCGCGATCTCCGGCCCGGGCGGCTCCGGGACGATGTCGGGCGCGGGCTCCGCGGGCGTCGACGGGGTCTCGGGAACGACCGGGGTGGCCGGCTCGACCGGCTGCGGCACTTCCAGGAGCGGAGTGGTCATGGTTCTGGCCCTACCCCAACGGCGTGTCGGACAGGCGTGAGCGCAGCTCGTCGATCGAGCCGAAGACGGCCGAGGCGCCGGCGGCGCGCAGCTCCTCCTCGGAGAAGCCGCCGGTGAGGACGGCGAGGGACTCGATGCCGGCGCGCTTGGCCGCCTCGCAGTCCCACGTCGAGTCGCCGATCATGATCCCGGGCTCGCCGTCGAGCTTGTCGAGCGCCGCGAGGACGAGGTCGGGGTCCGGCTTCGTGCTGTTCACGTCGGCCGCGGTGGTCCAGCCGTCGGCGAGCGAGCGGGCGTCGAGCAGGTCGAGGTAGTGGTCGACCTCGTCCGCCTTGGCGCTGGAGGCCAGCACCACCCGGCGGCCGCGGTCGCGCAGGTCCTGCAGCAGCTCCCGCGCGCCGCGCAGCGGCTCGACCTCCTCGATGAACGTGAGGTACAGCGCCTTCTCGGCGGCGCGGATGTCGTCGCCCTCGCGCTCGTCGACCTCGGGGCTGAGGAGGTCGGCGACGAGCTTGTCGCCCCCCATCCCCATGTGACGATGGATGCGCCAGATCGGAACGATGTGGCCGTGCTGGCGAAACGCCCGGAACCACGCCACCGAGTGGTGGTAGTTCGTGTCCACGAGGGTGC
Organism: Baekduia sp.; assembly: GCA_033855515.1. Lineage (GTDB taxonomy): Bacteria > Actinomycetota > Thermoleophilia > Solirubrobacterales > Solirubrobacteraceae > Baekduia. The sequence goes on along the minus strand of JAWVGD010000330.1, from coordinate 4,602 downwards.
CGTCGATGTCGAGGATCGCGGCGGCTGGGGGCTTCTTGGCGGTCACCACTCCGTCCTGCCCGATGCGCGCCGCCGCAACGCGACCCCGAACCAGAGCCAGCCGTAGAGGCCGGCCATGGCCGCCACGGTGATCGACACGGTCCTGGCCTTGAACAGGATGTCGGTCAGCAGGAGCAGCGCGCCGTTCATGGCGAACGCGAGCAGGACCATGCCGGCGATCGTCTGGCGCGTGCCGAGCTCGATGAGGTACGGCTTCTGGCCGGCGCGGAACGTCAGACGGTGAAAGGCCGACGGTGCCATGAGGAACGCGGCCGACGCGGCGGTGAGCACGAGCGTCGCGAAGTAGACGTCGCGCTGGAAGGCGTCGATCTTCGAGAACCCTTGCTGGAACGGCACCGTGAGCAGGAAGCCGAACAGGAGCTGCACGCCCGGCATGACGACGCGCAGCTCGTTGAGCAGCTCGATCAGCTCGCGATCGAGCCGCTCGGCTTCGTCCTCGCCGGACCGGGCGCGGTCCTTGGTGGTGTCGGGTGCGGTGTGGGTGTCGGGCATGGCGCCCGGTTGTCCTAACCGCGATGGCGCCTCCTTACGCGGCCTGGGGCACCATGATCCGATCGTGCAGCTGCTGCATCGTGCGGCGGATCAGCCGGGAGACGTGCATCTGCGAGATCCCGATCCGCTCGGCGATCTCGCGCTGGGTGAGGCCCTCGAAGAACCGCAGGCGCACGATCTCGCGCTCGCGGGGCCCGAGCTGGTGCAGGCCGGGCGCGAGCATCGCCCGCGCCTCGGCGCGCTCGAAGCCCAGGTCGTCGTCGCCGAGCGCCTCCAGCGGGCCGGTGCCGTCCTGAAACGGCTGGTCCAGCGAGAGCGTGCGGTACGCCTCGGCGGCGGCCAGCGCCTCCAGGACGCGCTCCTCGCCGCAGTCCATGGCGCGCGCCAGCTCCTTGGCCGTCGGTGAGCGGCTGAGGTCGCACACCAAGCGCTCACGGACGACGCCGATGCGGCCGCTCAGCTCCTGGACGTCGCGCGGGACCCGGATCATCCACCCACGATCGCGGAAGTGGCGCTTGAGCTCGCCGGCGATCGTCGGGACCGCGTAGGTCGCGAAGCGCACGTCGCGGCTCAGGTCGAAGCGGTCGATCGCCTTGATGAGGCCGACGCAGGCGACCTGCTCGAGATCGTCGAGCGGCTCGCCCTTGTTGGCGTAGCGGCGCGCGAGGCTGCGGGCCAGCGGAAGCATCCGCGCGGCCACCTCGTCGCGTGCCGCCCGGTCGCCGTCGACATGCCAACGGTGCAGCAGCGCGCGAACGTCATCGCCGTCCGCAGTCCCTGCCGTGGTCGGGTCCATGCTCTCCCCTTCGTGATGTCCCTACCTGCCATCCCCAAAAGTGGGGATGGGGCCCATCCTCACTTTTGGGGATGCCGGTGCAAGGTGGACACGCGTGGACATCCGCTCGACGGGCAACAATTCAGGTGTGACCAAGGTGGACAAGGATGGGCAGACCGTCACCGCGACCCGGTTCGCCGAGCTCACGGGCGTCTCACGCGAGCGGTTGCGGACCTGGGAGCGGCGCTACGGGTTCCCGGAGCCCCGGCGGGTCGACGACGGGCCGCGCCGCTACGCGCTCGCCGACGCCACCCGGGTCGTGGCGGTCCGCCGCGCCTTCGAGGACGGCGCGCCGCTGCCGGCGGCGATCGCGGCGGCCGCCGACCTCGACGTCGGCCGCGAGCCACCGGCGGCCGCGTTCCGGGCCGCTGTCGAGCTGGCGCCCGTCCCGGTCGCGCTGATCTCCGGGCCCCAGCCGCTGCGGCTGGAGTGGGCCAACGCGGCCCTGCGGGCGGTGGCGGGCGCCCCCGCGGTCGGCAGCGCGCTGAGCGCGATCGAGACGCACCGGACGGGCGCGGTCCTGCGCGAGCACTTCGTCAACGACCAGGCGGCGGTGGAGATCGACCATCCGGCCTGGGGCTCCGGCGCAGCGGGGGCGCGCGCGTCCGGGCTCGCGCCCGCGCGCTCGGTCGTCTACCGGCTGCCGATGCAGCCGGGGCGCCCGCCGGTCGTGGCCGTCGTGGGCGTCGAGACGCGCGGCGAGCGGGAGGCGCGTGCGGCGCTCGCGCTGGCACAGGCCGAGCTGGCGGCCCTGCGGGCCCGCGGCGAGCGCCACGACCGCTGGCTCGACGCGATCGGCGCGCTCGCAGCAGCGTTCCAGCACGAGCCCGGACCCGACCTCATCGGCTCGGCGCTCGACGTCCTGATCCGCCAGACGCAGGCGATCGACATCGGCCTGGCCAGCTACGTCAGCGGGCAGATGGCGCTGCACGGCACGCGCCGCGGCGCGCTCGGGGCGCGAACGCTCACGGTCGCCGCGCACCCGTCGGTGGGCCGGGCACTGCGCGACGTCGAGGGCACGTGGCTGGACCCGACGACCGCCGGTGTCCTCGGGGTCCCCGACGGCCTGCACGCGGCGGGCCTGCCGATCGCCGTGGCCGGCGAGGTGCTCGGGCTGCTCGTGATGGTGTTCGACGAGATCGAGCCGCTCGACGCCGACAACCGGCGGCTGCTGGCGGCGATCTCGGCGGCGATCGGCTTCGCGCTGCTGCGCGACAGGCTGGTGCGCGAGCTGCAGGCGACGGTCAGGGGGGCGGCGGAACCGCGGCGCGCGGGTCGGTTCGGGCCGCCAGGCGCAGCCGCGACACCGCCTGCCGGATGAGCCGCGAGACCTGCATCTGCGAGACGCCGATGATCTCGCCGATCTCGGCCTGCGTGAGGTCCTGCTCGAAGCGCAGGCGCAGCACTTCACGCTCGCGCGGCGTGATCGTCTGCATGAGGCGGTCGATCGTCGCGCGCTCCTCCGCGCGGTCGTAGCCGTCCTCGTCGCCGCCGAGCGTGTCGCCCAGCGTGTCACCGACCTCGGCGTCGCTGCTGCGCGGCGTGTCGAGCGACGTCGCGTGGTAGGCGCCGGCGGCCTGCAGCGCCTCCAGCGCCTGCTCCTCGGTGATGCCGACATGCCGGGCCAGCTCGGTCACCGACGGCTGGCGGTGCAGGTCGCGGGAGAGCTCGCCGACGGCGCGCTCGACGCGGAGGGCCATCTCCTGCAGGTCGCGCGGCACGCGGACCGACCAGGTGCGGTCGCGGAAATGGCGCTTGATCTCGCCGAGGATCGTCGGGACCGCGTAGCTGGAGAACGCGACGTCGCGGGTGGCGTCGAAGCGGTCGATCGCCTTGACCAGGCCCAGCGAGGCGACCTGCATCAGGTCGTCGAGCGGCTCGTCGGGGCGCTGGTAGCGCCGTGCGAGCTGCCGGGCCAGCGGTAAGTAGCGCTCCACGAGCTGCTCGCGCAGCGCAGCGTCCCCGCCGTTGGCGAGGCGGGTGAAGAGGAGGCGTTCCTCCCGGGCGCGGTTTTCGTCGTGCTGCAAGGCTGAGAAGACAGAGCACGGCGCCGGGGGGATGGGGCGCGACAGAGGCGGACGCTTCGGGCGGGGGCGTAGGCCCGGGGTCCAGCACTTAGTATAGGGCGGTGAGCACGCCACGGACCGGCCTTCGCATCCTCACGGCCGACGAGGACGAGGCCGCGCTCAAGCGCACCTCGAGGATGCTCGCCGGGCTCGGCCACGAGGTGACCGCGACCGCGGTCGATCTCGCCCAGGTCACCGAGGCGGTCGCCCGCGAGGATCCCGAGCTGTCGGTGGTCGTCGTGCACAACGACGACCAGCACGCGCTCGACCTGATCGAGGAGATCACGGCCTTCGCCGCCGGCCCGGTCATCGCGCTCCTGGCCGTCGAGGACCCCGACTTCGTCCGGCGGGCCGCCGACCGCGGGCTGTACGCCGCGGTGCGCGGCGGCGACCCCGAGGCGATGCAGGGCGCGATCGAGGTCGCGATGAGCCGCCATGCCGAAAACCAGCAGCTGGCCGAGCACGTCGGGCGGCTGGAGTCGGCGCTGGAGCGTCGCGCGCTGATCGAGCGCGCCAAGGGCATCCTGATGGAGCGCCACAGCGTGGGCGAGCGCGAGGCGTTCGACCGGCTGCGCAGCCACGCACGCTCCCACAACCGCACCGTCATCGACGTCGCGGCGGCCGTCACCGCCGGGCACGCGCTGCTGGCGGGGCCCGCCCACGACGCGCGCGGCGAATAGCCCTGCTCCTGCCGGGGAACGCCTCCGGCCATGATCGGAGTTCTCATCGCCATCCTCCTCGCGGCGCTCGTGTACTGGCTCTGCCTGGCGCTCGGGCTTCCCGCCGTCGTCGGGATCGTCGCCGCGATCCTCGTGCTGATCAGCGGCATCGGCACCGGCGGCTACGGCCTGCGGGCCGGCGGCCGCAACCGTCTCTGAGCACCGCATGACCGCGCTGCGCGCGTCGCTGCCCGGGGCGGCGACGCGTGCGTTCGCGGACTTCCGCCGCCATGAGATGACCGACGTGGCGGCGGCGCTGACGTACTACGCCATGATGTCGCTCTTCCCGGCGATCGTCCTCGCGACGTCGCTGTTCTCGCTCATCGGCGACCGCCAGACCGTGAGCGACGCGGTCGACTACTTCGCGCGCCGCGGGGCCGACCAGGCCACGCAGGACGCGATCCGGACCGTGATGGACAAGATCGTCTCG
>JAWVGD010000329.1:0-4931 GCA_033855515.1 Baekduia sp. | reverse complement strand
TGGCCGTTGCAGCGCACGCACGGGTTGGGCGTGAGGCCCTCGGCGTGCCCGGCCAGCCACGGCTCGACGACGCCGGTGCGGAAGGCGTCGCGCAGGTCCAGCGTGAAGTGCGGGAGGCCCAGGCGATGGGCGACCGCGCGCGCCGAGCGCACCGCGCTGGCCGAGCAGCAGGACGCCTCGGCGTCGTTCTCGGGGTCGCGCCACAGCTCCAGCGTGACGGCGGCCACGTCGCCGGCCTGCTCGCACAGCAGCGCGACGACGGTGCTGTCGACGCCGCCCGACATCGCCACGAGCGTGCGGTCCGGCCGCGGCGCGGTGTCGCCGTCGGCGTCGACGGCCGCGCCCAGCGCGCGATGCAGCGCATCGGACGCGAGGTCGGCGGCGTGCAGCTTGCCGACGCTGAGTCCGCCGAGCTCGGCGGCGATCGCCGCCGTCCCCACGCGCGCGGCGTCCAGGACGTGGGCGCCGCGCACGAGCTCCACGACGGCGCTGCCGGCCGCCTGGGCGGCCCCGCAGCCCGACGCGTCGAACCCCGCGTCGGTCACGGTGTCGCCGGCGACGGTCAGCGAGATCGTCACGAGATCGCCGCATGCCGCGCCCCCGGCCGCGCCCGCGTGGGAGCCGGCCGGGGCGTGCCCGCGGCCGACGGGGTGCAGCAGGTGCTCTTCGAAGCGCTCGTCCGGCACGTCCCCGCGAGTGTACGAGCGCCTGACGCAACACCCGGCGACGGCACAGGCCCGTCGTCCAATCCGTGAGCTTCCGGCTCAACTTCAGGGGGTGGGCGGTCGACAACGCGGGTGTGGACCAGGTCAGTCGCCCCATGCAGATCGCCTTCGTGGCCGTCGTGCTCCTCGCCGGAATGTGGTTCACGGTGCTGAAGCCGAAGCCCGCGTCGTCTCCCGCGCCGGTCGCCACCGCCGCGCCGGTCGCCCCCGGCGTCGCCGGGCTCACCCGCGCCGTCGACAAGGCCAAGGCCGCCTCGGCGACCTCGGACGCGACGAACGCGAAGATCCAGCAGGCCTCGGGCGGGGCCGCCGCCGCGACGCCGGCCAAGAAGGCCGCCAAGCCCGCGGCCGCCAAGACGGCGACGCCGGCCAAGCCGGCCGCCGTCACCAAGGCCGTCACCCCCGCGCCGGTCAAGAAGCCCGCCGCCGTCAAGATCCCGGCCGACCCGTCGACCGCGCTCATCAACTTCCTGGCCAAGGGCAAGACCGTCGTCCTCCTCTTCCACGGCGCCGGCGCCGACGACGCCGCGGCCCGCAAGGCCGTGCACCAGACCGCCCTGAAGGACAAGGGCGTCGTCTCGGCCTACGCCGACATCAGCAAGGTCGCCGACTACGCGGCGATCACGACCGACATCAACATCACGACGGCGCCGACGATCCTCGTCATCGGCACCAACGGCAAGACGACGCTGCTGACCGGGTACGTCGACGCCGGCGTCGTGGGCCAGGCCGTCGGCGACGCGCGCCGCAACGCGGCCGCCGCCGCGAAGTCCAAGAAGTAGCCCTCGGCGGCCGGTCGGCCGCCTCCTGCACGGTGGCGCCGCGGACGGCGCCACCCGCTCCTAGGCTTGTCGCGGCTCGGCCGGCGGCGGCGCCGTCGACCTGACGAACAGCTCGCGCAGCTGGTCCTCGTCGACGGGCGCGGGCGCGCCGGTCAACGGGTCGCCGCCCGACGCCGTCTTGGGGAAGGCGATGACGTCGCGGATCGAGTCGCGCCCGGCGAGGATCGCGACGATGCGGTCGATCCCCATCGCGATGCCCCCGTGCGGCGGCGCGCCCTGCTTGAGCGCGTCGAGCAGGAAGCCGAACCGCCGCCGGGCCTCGTCCTCGCCCATCCCGAGCACCTCGAAGACCTTCTCCTGGATCTCCTCGCGATGGATGCGGATGGAGCCGCCGCCGACCTCGACGCCGTCGAGGACCAGGTCGTACGCCCGCGACCCGAGCGCCCCGGGATCGGAGAAGTCGGTCCCGGTCGGGGCCGTGAACGGGTGGTGGATGGCCGTCCAGCCGCCGTTGGCGGGCTCGAACATCGGCGCCTCGACGATCCACAGGACGTCGTGACGGCCCTCGGGGATCAGCCCGAAGCGCTCGCCGAGCTCCAGGCGCAGCGCGCCGATCGCCGCGGCGGCCGTGGGCTCCGCGTCGGCCACGAACAGCAGCAGGTCGCCCTCCGAGGCACCGAGCTCCTCGTTGACCGCCGCCATCTGCTCGTTCGTGAAGAACTTGGCGAGGTTGCCCGTCCACGGCGTGTCGCCGGCGCCGGCGACGATCGGGGCGACCGCCTTCGCGCCGTGGCGCTGGACGACCTCGTTGAGGCCGTCGAGCTCGGAGCGCGAAAGATCCCGCTTCCCGGCGTTGAACGCGCGGATCACGCCGCCGCGCCCCAGCACGCCCTCGAAGACCTTGAAGTCCGACCCGCGCAGCAGCTCGCCGGCGTCGCGGATCTCCAGGCCGAAGCGCGTGTCGGGCTTGTCGGAGCCGTAGCGCAGCATGGCCTCGGCGTACGTCATCCGGGGCCACGGCGCAGCCGCGACCTCGAAGCCGGCCGCCGCGAACACCGCGACCATCACGTCCTCCATCAACGCGATGACGTCCTCCTCGTCGACGAAGGACATCTCGATGTCGAGCTGCGTGAACTCCGGCTGGCGGAAGCCGCGCAGGTCCTCGTCGCGGAAGCAGCGCGCGATCTGGAAGTAGCGCTCGTACCCGGCGACCATCAGCAGCTGCTTGAACAGCTGCGGCGACTGGGGCAGCGCGTACCAGGCACCCGGCTGCAGCCGCGACGGCACGAGGAAGTCGCGCGCGCCCTCGGGCGTCGAGCGCGTCAGGATCGGCGTCTCGACCTCGAGGAAGTCGCGCTCGTCGAGGACGTCGCGCATGACCTTGACGATGTCGTGGCGGAGCTGGAGCGTGCGCTGCATGACCTGGCGGCGCAGGTCGACGGCGCGGTTCTTCAGCCGCAGCATCTCGTCGACCTCGACGTCCTCGTCGATCGGGAACGGCGGCGTCTCGGCCTCGGCGAGCGTCTCCATCGCGGTGACCGACACCTCGACGGCCCCGGTGGGGATGTTGGGGTTCTTGTTCTGCTCCTCGCGCTCGACGACGGTCCCGGCGACCGAGATGACGTGCTCGGACCGCAGGCGCTCGGCGGCCGCGAAGGCCTCGCCGCTCGTGTCCGGATGGAAGACGAGCTGCACGATGCCGGAGCGGTCGCGCACGTCGATGAAGATCAGCCCGCCGTGGTCGCGGCGGCGATGGACCCACCCGGCGACGCGGACGCTGCGGCCGGCATCGGAGGCGCGGAGCTCGCCGGCCCACGTGTCGCGGAACCCGTTGGAACGCGGTGGCTGCTTCATGCGAAATGCCGTCCCTTGAGGACGTGGGCGACGACGGCCGTCGTCTCCAGCTCCTGCTGCTCGCCGCTCTCCATGTCCTTCACGGATGTTCCTTCGTCGTCGTCGAGGATCGCGACCCAGCGCGCTCCGATACGGGATGCCTGCCTCATCTGGCCCTTGCGCGACCGACCGGCGAGCTCCAGCTGGACGTTGAGCCCGGCCCGGCGAGCCTCGGTCGCGAGCGTGAACGCCTGCACCGTCGTGCCCGCCACGTAGAGATCGGTGACCGGCTCGGGGTCGGGCCGGTGCTCGCCGGCCAGCAGCAGGCGCTCGACGCCGGCGGCCCAGCCGATGCCCGGCGTCGGGGCCAGCCCCAGCTCCTCGGCGAGGCGGTCGTAGCGGCCGCCGCCGCCGACGCCGGACTGCGCGCCGAGCGCGTCGGTGGTGAACTCGAACAGCGTCCGCGTGTAGTAGTCGATGCCGCGCACGAGCGTCGGGTCGATCTCGTAGGAGACCTCCGCGGCGTCCAGGCGCGCCCGCACCTCGGCGAAGTGCTCGGCGTCCTCGCGCGAGAGGTGGTCCAGCAGCAGCGGTGCGCTCTGCATCACCTCGCGCGTGCCCGGATGGTCGGCGTCGAACGCGCGCAGCGGGTTCAGCTCGATGCGCGAGCGCACGTCGTCGCTGAGCTGGTCCTCGTGGGTGCGGAGGTGGGTGATGAGCCGTTCGCGGTAGTCCGCGCGCGTCTCGGGGCTCCCGAGCGACCCGAGGCGCAGCGTGACTCCCTCCACCCCCAGCTCGGCCACGAGCGCCTGCAGCAGCACGATCGTCTCGGCGTCGACGGCGGGGTCGTCGGAGCCGATCGCCTCGGCGCCGACCTGCCAGAACTGGCGAAAGCGCCCCGCCTGTGGCTTCTCCTGGCGGAAGAACGGGCCCAGGTACCAGAGCTTCACCGGCTGCGGGGCCTTGTGCATGCCATGCTCGGCGTAGGCGCGCACGACCGCGGCGGTCCCTTCCGGGCGCAGCGTCATGGAGCGGTCGCCCGCGTCGGTGAAGGTGTACATCTCCTTCTGGACGATGTCGGTCGACGCGCCGACCCCGCGGGCGAACAGCTCGGTGTGCTCGAAGATCGGCGTCTCGATGCGGCGGTAGCCGGATCCGCCGAGGATGTCGCGCGCGGCCTGCTCGATCGCCCGCCGTGCGGCATCCTGATCGGGCAGCACGTCGTACGTGCCGCGCGGTGCCTGCGGCTTCTCGGCCACTAGCGGGCGAGCTCGCTCAGGAACGGGTTGCTCGCGCGCTCGCGGCCGAGCGTCGTCAGGCCCATGTGGCCCGGGTGCACCAGGGTGTCGTCGTCGAAGCGCCCGAGCAGCGAGCTGATGGAGGCCAGCAGCGTCGCGTGGTCGCCGCCGGGCAGGTCGGTGCGGCCGATCGAGGACTCGAACAGCACGTCGCCGCTGAACAGCGCCGTGGGCTCGTCGCCGTCCTTGATGGCGTAGGTCACGTGGCCCGGGCTGTGGCCGGGGGTGAAGAGCACGTCGATGTCGAACCCGGCCAGCGCCAGACGCTCGCCGCCGGCGACCGTGTGCTCGGG
>JAWVGD010000328.1:0-14269 GCA_033855515.1 Baekduia sp. | reverse complement strand
ATCGCCGAGGTCGGCGGCGAGTTCGTCGGCCCGACCCAGGACCGGATCCTGGCGCTGGCCAAGGCCACCGGCGTCCCGACCTTCAAGGTGTACAACGAGGGCTCCAGCGTGTTCCTGGCCCGCGGGCAGCGCACGCTGTACCCGGCCGCGGTGGGCGTGCCCGATGACGCCGAGACCGCGGCCGCGCTCGGCGCCATGCTGGAGCTCGACGCGATCGGCAAGGCCGTCGGCGTCGCCGCCCCGTGGAAGCACGCGAAGGCGCGCCAGTACGACCGCCAGACGCTGGCGGAGTTCCTCGCGCCGAAGGTGACCACGCCGGCCGGCACGGCGATCCTCGGCGCGGTCTGCCAGGCGGTCTGGGGGGCCGATCCGGGGGAGCTCTCGCTGCTGTTCGCCGCGACGTACGTCGCGGCGGCGGGCAACGCGTCGACGCCGGGGTCGGTGGTCCGCCTCATCGCGACGCCGGGGGGCGCGCAGGAGCGGCGGCTGGTCGGCGGCTCGGTCCTCGTCGCCCAGAAGGTCGCGGCCCAGCTCGGCTCACGCGTGGTGCTGGGCGCGCCGGTGCGGCGGATCGTCCAGCGCGACGGCGGGGTCACCGTGAGCGCCGACGGCATCACGGTCGACGCCCAGCGGGCGATCGTGGCCGTGCCGCCCGTCCTGGCGGCGCGCATCCAGTACGCGCCCGGGCTGCCGGCGGCCAAGCGGGCGCTGCTGCGGGCGATGACGCCGGGCTCGCTGAGCAAGGTCGAGGCGGTCTATCCGACGCCGTTCTGGCGCGAGGCCGGCCTGAGCGGCCAGGGCATCGCCGACTCGGGGCTCGCGCGCGTGCCGTGGGACAACAGCCCGCCCGACGGCAGCGTCGGGGTGTTCTTCTCGTTCATCGGCGGCGCGCGTCACGCCGAGTGGGCCAGGCTGCCCGCCGCCGAGCGCCGCGCTCGCGTGCTCGACGACTTCGTGCGGTTCACCGCCGACGAGCGCGCGCGCACGCCCGAGGAGTTCCTCGAGAAGGACTGGACGACCGAGCGGTGGACCCGCGGTTGCCCGACGGGGCACTTCGCGCCGGGCGTGCTGGCCGCGCACGGCGCGCAGCTGCGCGCGCCCGTCGGCCGGATCCATTTCGCCGGCACCGAGACCGCCGACTACTGGCTGGGGTACATGGACGGCGCCGTCCGGGCGGGGGAGCGGGCCGCGACCGAGGCCGGGCGCGCCCTTCGCACGCGGTCCTGAGCCCGACGTGGCCCGAACTTGACGCCTCCGTCACCTTCTGCGAGGCTAGCTCCATGACCGACGCGCTGCCCACTGTCTGCCTGATCGGGGCGGGCTCCTCCGGCATCGCGGTCGCCAAGGCTCTGCACGAGCGCGGGGTGCCGTTCGACTGCCTCGAGGCCTCCGACCGCGTCGGCGGCAACTGGGTCTTCGGCAACCGCAACGGCATGTCGGCCGCCTACCGCGATCTGCACATCAACACGTCGCGCGACCGCATGGCCTACACGGACTTCCCGATGCCGGCCGGCTACCCCGACTACCCGCATCACTCCCAGATCGCCGCGTACTTCGACGGCTACGTCGAGCACTTCGGGTTTCGCGACCACATCCTCTTCAACACGCGCGTCGAGCAGGTCGTGCGCGGCGCCGACGGCGTCTACACGGTGACCACCGCCGACGGGGACGTCCGCGAGTACGACGTGGTGCTCGTCGCCAACGGCCACCACTGGGACCCGCGCTGGCCCGAGCCCGCGTTCCCGGGCTCCGAGACGTTCGACGGCGAGCAGCTGCACGCCCACAGCTACGTCGACAACTCGATCTTCACCGACAAGAACGCGGTCGTGCTCGGCATGGGCAACTCGGCGATGGACATCGCCGTCGAATCGTCCTACGTCGCCCGGAACACGTTCCTGTCGGCCCGCCGCGGCGCCTGGATCGTCCCCAAGTACCTCTTCGGGCGCCCCACGGACCAGCTCAGGAACGATCCGCGGATCCCGTTCAAGATCCGCCAGATGGCCATCCACAACGTCGTCAGGCTCCACACGGGTGACCTGACGAAGTACGGCCTGCCCAAGCCCGACCACAAGTTCGGCGAGGCGCACCCGACGGTGTCCGGACGCATCCTGGACCGCATCCAGCACGGCCGCGTGACGCCCAAGCCGAACATCCGGCGCCTGGACGGCCGCCACGTCGAATTCGCCGACGGCACGCGGGAGGAGGTCGACGTCGTCGTGTACTGCACCGGCTACAAGATCAGCTTCCCGTTCTTCGCCGACGACTTCATGGCCGCCCCCGACAACCACGTCGAGCTGTTTCGCCGGGTCTTCCACCCGCGCTACGCCGACCTCGGGTTCGTCGCGCTGCTGCAGCCGCTGGGGGCGACCATGCCGATCGCCGAGGCCCAGGGCCGCTGGCTGGCCGACTACCTGCGTGGCCACTACGCGCTGCCGGCGGCCGGGGAGATGGCGGCCGACATCCGCGCCGACCAGCGGGCCATGCAGAAGCGCTATGTCGCCTCCAAGCGGCACACGATCCAGGTCGACTTCGACGACTACCTCCACGACCTCGACAAGGAGCAGCGCGCGGGCGCCGAGCGCGCACGAGCCCGCGGGTTCGCGCTGCCCGTCGCCCACCGCGCCAAGGATGCGCCGCGGACCGCCGCGCTCGATGCCACCCGCCCGCTCGTCGCGTGATCGCCGGGGTGGGCGGGGCGGGGCCTGAGGTGGAGCTCGGCCGGCGCGCGCGGACCAAGCAGGCCAACCGCACCGCGATCCTCCTCGCCGCCCGCGCGGTCTTCGCCGACATCGGCTTCGGCGCCGCCACGGTGCGCGACATCGTCCGGGGGACCGATCTGGCGACCGGCACGTTCTACAACTACTTCCCCGACAAGGAGTCGGTGCTGCGGGCGCTGCTACAGGACACGGCGGGGGAGGCCCGCGTGCGGGTGCGCACCGCCCGCCGCGAGGGCGCGACGCTCGAGGCGTTCGTCCGTGATGGCTTTCGCGCCTACTTCGACTTCCTGCTCGAGGACCCCGCGACGTCGCGGATGCTCAGCCGCAACGCCGGCACGATCCGGGCGATGTTCGACGAGCCGTCGATGGTCGCGGGGACCGAGGAGCTCACCGAGGACCTGCGCGCGGGCGTCGCTGCGGGCCTCATCCCCGAGCACGACGTCGAGTACATGGCCGCCTCCATGGTCGGGGCCGCCTTCGAGGTCGGCGCCCGCATGCTGGAGGCCGAGGAGCCCGACCCCGGCCGCGCGACGGACGCCGTCAGCGACCTGTTCATCGCGGGACTTTCGGCGCGCCGAGCCTAGGCACGCTGCACGAGTGGTTGCGCGGACGACGCACCGCAACTTCCGTCCCGGCTAGGCTGTCCTTGTTCTCAGCGCGCCGGAGTCATCGTGCGCTGACCCAGACCCCAGTCCTCGTCCCCGACGCCGACAAAGGAGCCCTCCGCATTCCGATGCGACGTCTCTTCCGTACCGCCCTGCTCGCCACCGTCCTGATGGCGGCCGCGATCCCCGCGAGCGCCTCTGCCGTGACCACGGGCATCTCCGACCAGCAGCCCAGCACGTTCACGAACCCGTTGTACGCCCCGCTGAAGCTCAAGGTCGCACGAGTCATCACCCCCTACGACGTGCTCAGCGAGCCCGCCGAGAAGCAACGCCTGGATCAGTGGATCCACAACGCCAAGCTCGCCAACCAGACGATCCTGATCTCGTTCGAGCACTCGCGCCTGCAGTCGAAGTACAACAAGGCGCCGAGCGTCGCCACCTACACCAAGGCGCTGAAGGCGTTCAAGAAGCAGTACGGCAGCAAGTTCGACATCTCGCCCTGGAACGAGGTCAACGTCTGCCAGGCGCCCGGCCGCATGGAGGGCCAGCCGTCGAAGATCTGCAAGTCCGCGACGGGTCCCAAGCTCGTGGCGCAGTATTACTCGGCCGCGAAGTCCGTCTTCACGGGCCGCAAGATCGTGGCGATCGACATCCTCGACGGCAGCAACGTCGGCGGCGCGGTCAGCTACCTGCGCAAGTTCAAGACCTACGTCAAGGGGACGCCCAAGTACTGGGGCATCCACAACTACAGCGACACGAACCGCGGGTCGACCTCGCGCACGTCGCGCCTGATCAAGACGATCAACAACAAGCACGCCGAGGTCTGGCTGACCGAGACCGGCGGACAGCTGAAGCTGCGCGGCAAGTCCTACGGTGAAGCCAAGGCCGCCCAGGCGCTCGAGTGCATGTTCTCGATGCCCAAGAAGTTCAACCAGATCAAGCGCTTGTACATCTACCAGTTCAACGGTGCCGACGCGTCCAACGACTTCGACGCCGGCCTGATCGGGCCCGACAACTCGCTCCGCAAGGGCTACTCGATCGTCAAGTCGCGCAAGTCCGCGACCTGCCACGCCTAGGCGCGCGAGCGCCTGAACCCTCCGCAGGACCGGCGGGCGCCCCCAGGGGCGCCCGCCGTCGTTCGCCTCCGCACCGGCCGCGGCTCGTAGACTGATCCCGTGCCCTCCTTCTGCCGTCACAACCGGCTCGTCGAGAACTGCCCGATCTGCTCCAAGAAGGCATCGGTCGCGAGCCCGACGCGTTCGGTGGCGCGGCGCCCCTCCAAGCCGGCCGGCAGCGGTCCTGCGCGCGCGCCGCGGAAGTCCACCTCCGGTGGCATGACCGTGCGGCGCATCCAGCGCGCGCCCGACGACGGCTACGAGCACGATCTCGTGCCCGGCCTGCGCTCGAGCGTCGACGCCGGCCGCCTGGCCGACGAGCTGGCCTTCTCCTCCGCCCGCCTGCGCGAGCTCAGCGAAGCGCCTCCCGGCCTGTACGCCGAGGTGGCGAAGGCCCAGGACCGCGAGGAGGCCGCCTGGCTGTTGTTCCTGATCACCTGGTTCTCGCCGCTGGAGGGCACCGAGGATCCGTGGGCGGGCATCGAGGCCCGGCGCACGACCTGGGCCTCGGGCGAGCTGCCCGACCTCGAGGGCGCACAGTTCGGCCCCCGCACCGCGTTCGACCCCAAGCGCGGCACCGCCGCGCTGGTCGCCTACCGGGCATGGGCCGAGCGCCTCGGCGGCCAGGTCCCGGCGCTGGCCGGCGAGGAGTCGTGGACCCTGCAGCACCGCTACGACCGCGCCTTCGAGCGCCTCGGCCTGCCCGGCTACGGGCGCCCGCAGCGGATGGAGTTCCTGGTCCTGGGCCACCGCCTGGGGCTCGTGGACCTCGACCCGTGGACGATGCACCTGTCGTCGGCCACCCCGACCGATCCGGTCGCGCTGGCGGCCAAGCGCCTCCTGGGCATCGGCGATCCGGTCCTCCTGCAGCGCCGCCAGCGCGAGCTCGCCCTCGGCGTGGGGGTGCCGGTCGAGTCCCTGGATCTCGGCCTCTACAACTGGAATGCCCCGTCGCCCGAGGCGCGCGTGACCGCGGGCGCCACCGTGACCGCCGATCCCGCCGAGCGCGAGCGGATCGCGAACGCCCTGGGGCTCTAGTCCGGTGGGTCTGTCGTTGACGCGGGCCCGAGCCGTCGTGGCCGGGCTCGTGGTGGTCGCCCTCCTCGCCGGCTGCGGGGCGACGTCGAAGTCGTCGTCGCCGACGACGCTCCCGACGGTGTCGCTCTGGCTGAGCGCGACGACGAGCCAGTACCGGCAGGTGAGCGCGGGCGCGAAGCTCGCGCTGGCCGAGCACGGCGGGCGTGCGGGCGTCTTCCGGATCAACTTCGCGGGTCGACCGCTCAGCGACGCCGAGCCGAACATGACCGCCGATGCGCTGGGCAACGCGCGCGAGGCGCTGCAGGATCCCCAGGCCGGCGCGGTCATCACCGACGCGGCCGACGCCCCCGCCAAGAGCGCGATCACGCTGCTCAACGAGGCGGGGATCCCGGCCGTGAGCCTCGGCGACCGGGCGCTGCAGAGAGCCGTCTGCTCCGATCGCAGCGCGTTCTATCCCAACGGGCGCGCGACGGCGATCGTCGTCCCGCCCGGCGGGGGCGTGCCTGCGGCGTGGGCCGGCCGCTTCCGCGCGGCGCTGCGGTATGCGCCGACCGAGGCGGCCTACCGCGGCTACGAGGCGGCCGGCGCGGTGATCGCCGCGCTGGGGGAGAAGAGCGTCACGACGAGCGACAGCCCGCCGCGGTTGAACCGCGACGCGCTGGCGGCCGCGCTGGTGCACGGCGCCGGGCGCTGCGCGTAGAGCGCTCGCGCGGGGCGCGGGCGCGGGCGCGTCGGCGCGCCGGACCCTCAGCGCTGCTGGTCGTAGGCGGGCACGACGCGGCGGCGCCGGGCGCGGCCCGCGACCCCGCCGGCGCCCGCGGCGAGCAGGAGCGAGGCGACGCCGATCGTCTCCCACGGCAGCCGCGGCGCGGGGTGCTCGTAGGCCGCGGCGGCCTGGTCGCTCTGGAACGCCTCGCGCTCGCGGCGCTGCTCGGCGCGCTGGAAGGCCTGCTGGATCTGCACCTGCGGCGATGGCGCCGGTGCTTGGACCTGCTGGGCGGCGACGCCGTGTGGCGGCACCGGGGGCGCGGGGGCGGCCGGCTTGGCCGCCGGCGACACCAAGGGGCCTGAGGCATCCGGCGTCGGCTGGGCGACCGGCGCCGGGGGCGCCGGGACGACCGGGCCGGCCGCTGCGGGCACGGCCGGCACGTGCGGCGCGGGCTGCGGGTGGTGGACGACGGGGGCCGGCGTGTGGGGGGCCGGCGCGGGCGCAGGGCTGGGCGGGGCGGGCGTGGGATCGACGGGCGGCGTGGCGGCCGCCGTGTCCGGCGCGGCCGTCACGCGGCGAAACAGCTCGAACGTGCACGTGCCCGGCACGGCGTTGATCTCGATGGTTCGCCCATCACGCGGGCTTCCTCCGATCTGGGACGGGTCCGGCGGCTCGACCACCGTCACGGTCTCGCTGACGGCCCGCCCGTCGACGCGGATGCTCAGCGTCGTCGTGCCGTCGGTCAGGGGGCAGAACACCGGTGAGTGGTCGTCGGGCACGGGATTGCCGTCGGCCCCGGTCCGGACCACCGGCCGGCGGTCGACGAGGTCGGTCGCGACGAACAGCCCGACCGACGGGTCCGAAGAGGAGAAGGTGGCGTCGATCGGCACCGTCGAGTCACAGCCGCGGTCCGAGTACGTGCAGCTCGGGTTCGGGAGGTTCGGCACCGTATAGGACGAGGCGGGTTCCGGGGTGCCGTCGCGACCGGGCCAGAGGAAGCGGTCCTGCGCAGGGTCGGTGCCGGTTCCCGAGATCACCAGCGCCTGGCTGCGCGGGACCGAGGGGAGCCAGTCGAGTTGCAGGGTGGAGATCAGCGGCTCGGCGTGGGCGGTCACCGGCGCAGGGCCGGAGCCCTGCTCCCGGCCACCGACGGCCACGTCCAGCACGAGCAGGGCGGCGCCGGAGAGCCCGGAGAAGCGACCGGGCGGCCCGGGTGTCGACGGATCCCCGAACGCGGCGGTCGTGGGACCGTAGCCGAGCGTGGCGGACTGGAGCAGCGGAAGGTCGCCGGCGGTGCTCTGGGCCACCGCACCGCCGAAATCCGGACGGCCGGGGTCGTCGGCGCCGGCGGTGGCGACGTAGGCCGAGGCGCGTCCGGAGAGGAGCGCGATCTCCTCCTCGGCGTCCGTGGCGGGCGTGGCCCCGGCGGTGTCGTCCAGGGCGCGGCTGCCGACCGCGACGACCGGGATCCCCTGCTCGCGAGATCGGTTCAGGAGGTCGTCGATCCACGCGGTCTGCGCCGGGTCGAGCGTGCCCGCCGCGTTGTCGATGGCCAGGACGCGCACGGTTCCGGCCTCGGCGCGGACGTCGAACGCGAACGCCGAGCGTGCGCGGGACGGGTCGGCGGCCGACGGCTGCGGCGCGGTGGCGTCGATGCCGTCCGGTGCCGAGCCCGAGCCTTCGGGCGCCGGCCACGTCGCGAAGGCCGTGCCGAACGCGTCGGCGCCGCCGCCCGGCAGGTCGCCGGGGCCGGGCAGGGTGTAGGTCGGGACCTCCGCGGCGTCGAGCAGGCGGCGGTAGCGGCGCGCGCCGGGCAGGTCCAGCGCCTCGCCGCCCACCGAGGCGCGGCCGCCGCCGACCACCAGCGCTCCGGGCGCCGCGCCGCCGGCGCGCAGCGCGGCCACGCGATCGAGCATCGCCTGCAGATGGACGTCGGGGGTCACCCCCTGGCCGCTCGCGCCGCTGCAGCGATCCAGGCAGGCGGGATGCCCGCCGATCGCCAGCCGGACCGAGCCGGCGGGCACGGGAGTCTCGGCGCCCGCGGGCGGCGGCTGGGACGCGACGGCCGCAGGCCCGGGGAAGCTGGCCGGGGCGCCGTCCTTCAGCCAGCCGACGGTGGGCAGCGGGTTGACCGCGCCGGGTTGCTCACCGTTCTGCACGCTCGCCGGCCCACCGAGCGCCAGGCCGGTGCCCGACGCATCCACCGCGAAGACGCGCGTGTTCGGGGTCGAGGCCGGCAGGTCCCGGCCTCCTGACGGCTCGAAGCTCGAGCGATCGAGGTCGACCCAGCCGTCATCGGTCTCGCGCAGCACGACGCTGCCCGAGGGCGGTGGGTCGCCGGGCAGCTGGTCGGGCCGGTCGGGTCCGTTCAGGGGCAGAGCCGGCGGCAGCGGCACGGGATCGGCGGTCGCCGACAGCAGCGTCCGGACGTGGCCGCCGCTGCGGATCGCCGCGATCGCGAGCGGATGCCAGTCCAGCGGCGCGCTCGTGCGATGCCACGGCGCGCCGGCGCTGTCGCGCTCCCAGCGGCCGTCGACGGCCGCGCCGCCGTCGGGCAGGCCGGCGACCGTGCTCACCGGCGACGTGATGGTGGGATCGGCGCGCCAATCGCCGTCCTGCTCGGTGTAGAGGCCCTTGCTCGTCGCCAGCAGCGCCGTCTGCCCGGCGAAGGCCACGCCCGTGATGTCGGCATGCGCGCCGTCGCCGGGCAGGCGCTCGACGCTCCAGGTGCTGCCGTCGCCGCGGACGACCAGTCCGTCGAGGCCCACGGCGACGCAGACCAGCGGGTCGGCGGCGGTGCAGGCCACGTCCAGGAACGTGGCGGTGCGGGGCAGGGGCGGCCCGGGACTCGCGGCGTTCTCGTCGATGCCGCTGAAGAACGAGTCGATGGGCACCGGCTCGGTCCGGAGCACCGAGAGCGTGCCGCCGCTGCCGGCGCCGATGACGAGGTCTCGGCGCGGCCAGGCGAGCGCCCGGATCGAGATGCCGTCCCGGGAGAACGAGAGGCCGAGCGTCCGGGGCGTCACCCAGCCCGTCGCCGGCGTGAAGAGCATCTGGAAGCCGAAGCGCCCGATCGCCAGAACGCGGCCGTCGCCCGAGGGCGAGGGCGCCGCCGCGACGATCGAGTCATACGGCGGCGGCATCGGCGGCGCGATCCGCACGGGCGGGGCCGCGAGGCTGGTGGCGCCGAAGGCGCGGGTACCGCCGGTGAGGCCGGTGCCCGTCGCGTCGAACGCGATCGCCTGCGTGGTCGACGTGCCGTCTTCGCCGATCCCGTCGGCCAGGACGAAGTGGTCGCCGGTCAGCGCGGCGAACCCGCCCTGACGCTCGGCGGCGCTGCGCGGCGCGCCGGCGGCCATGTCGGGGTCCAGCGGCGCGCTGACGAAGCGCCGGCCGTACGGCAGGTCGTCGGTCTTGGGCGACGCGACCGAGCGGTAGCCGCGGCGATCGTCGGCCATCGCGAAGCCGAGCGGGTGGTCGCACAGCGGCGCGGCGGCGGTCGTCCGGACGTCACACCAGCGGCCGTCGAGGGTGACCGTCGGCGCCCCGGGGGTTCCGGCGGGGACGGTCGAGGTGGGTGCGGAGCTCGTGGGGGTGGCGCTGGTGGGCGTCGTGCCGGACGGGGCGGTGCTCGACGGCGCCGGGCTCGACGGGGACGTCGCCGACGGATCGGTGCTCGAGGGGGCGGGGCTCGACGGGGTCGTCCCGCCGGCGGGCGGCGTCACGCGCAGGTGCTGGGTCACGTCGGCCTGCGCACCGCGGGCCGTGACGCGCAGGTCGATCCACAGCCCGTCGAGGGTGGCGGTGAGCGGATCGGCGGGGGCGTCGGCTGCGCGCACGGCGTCGACGCCGGCCGGCAGCGCGGGGGCCGCTCCGGCGCTCGCGCTCAACAGCGCGCCGCCGTCGGCGGCGATCGGCTCCCAGTGCGCGACCGCACCCGCGACGCGGTGCAGGAGGACGAGGCGGTCGCTGCCGCCGTCCGGGGTCGTCCCCGAGCGAGCCAGCAGCCACGCCTGCTGCGGCGAGGCGGCGGCGAGCCCGATCGGATGCAGGGCATCGGGGCCGGGCGCGACGAGCGCCTCGCGCATCCACGTGCCGTCGGCGTCCAGGCGCAGGACGGCGGTTGCCGTGCCGTCGTCGCGCGTCGGGACGACGAACGTCGCGGCCGTCGTGGCGTCGCCGCCGACGACGGCCAGCAGCGCGCGGGCCGTGACGGCCGCCGCATCGGTGACCAGATGCTCTCCCGGCTCGAGCGCCGCGCCCGGGGCGGGCGCGGCCACGAAGCCGGCGCCCGGCGCGCGGGTGTACAGCGACGCCTCGGCACCGGGGGTGCTTCGCGCGACCGCCAGCAGGGCGCCGTGCCCGTCGTCGCTCAGCTCGGCCGCGTGCTGCGGGGCCGAGCCGCCGACCGGCGCGAGGCCCGCGAGCGGGACGCCGACGGGTCCCCAGCCGCCGTCGCTGCCGTCCCCGCCGACGCCGCGGCGCAGCACGACGGTGGCGTTGCCCTCGGTGCCGAGCGCCCACGCGCGCGAGCCCGCGTCGGTGGCCTCCATCCCGAACGGGACGAGCGTGGTCGCGGCCCCCGGAACCTCGGGGCGCGTCGTCCAGGCCGCCGCGGCGGTGGGGGCGGGCGGCGTACCGCCCTGGTCGGCCAGGGCCAGCGCGCCGCCGATCGCGAGGCAGGCCAGGACGGCCACGGCCGCGCGCCGTGGGGTCATGGCTGGTCGAGTGCGACGTCGGCGTCGCGGCGGGCCCGCACCGTCGCCAGATGCGCCATGAGGCGGTCATCGCCCACGGTCTCGGCGTTGACGAGCTCGGCGGCGATCGCCTCGACCACCGCCCAGTTCTCGTGCAGCGCCTCGGCGGCGCGCTGCTCGGCGCGCTCGACGATCGCGCGGGTCTCGACGTCGATGCGCTCGAGCGTCCCGGGCCCGACCGACCCGACGTCCTGCAGCGTGGCGCCGAGGAAGATCTCCGCGCTGCGCTCGCCGATCGTCACCGGCCCCAGCGAGGACATGCCGAACGACGTGACCATGGTCCGCGCGAGCTGGGTGGCGGCGTGGAGGTCGTCGTTGACGGCGGTGGAGACCTCTCCGAACGCGATCCGCTCGGCCGCGGCGCCCGCCATCGTGACCGCGAGCTGCCGGTCGATGTCGCTGTGGCGCAGGACCATGCGGTCGCGGTCCAGCAGCAGCGTCGTGGCGCGCCCGAGCCGGCGGCCGCGCGCGACGACCGACAGTTGATGAACTTGGTCGGCGCTGCCCTGAGCGGCCGCGACGACGGCGTGCGCCGCCTCATGGACGGAGATCGTGCGCAGCTCGTCGCGGCTGAGGACGTGCGCGTCGTTGCGCGGCCCGCCGACGGTCCGCTCGATCGCCTCGTCGAGGTGGGACACGGCGATCGACGCCTGTCGTGCCCGGGCGGCCAGCAGCGCCGCCTCGTTGACGACGTTCTCCAACTCGGCGCCCGTGAACCCGGCGCAGCGGCGCGCGATCTCCTGCGGCACGACATCAGGGTCACACGGCCGGCCCTTGAGGTACAGGGCGAGGATCGCGGTGCGTCCGGCGAGGTCGGGTGCGTCGACGGTGATCTGCCGGTCGAAGCGCCCGGGCCGCAGCAGTGCCGGATCGAGGATGTCGGGGCGGTTCGTGGCGGCCAGCACGATGATGCCGCTGCCGGCGTCGAAGCCGTCCATCTCGACCAAGAGCTGGTTCAGGGTCTGCTCGCGCTCGTCGTTGCCCTGCCCGACGCCGGCGCCGCGCTTGCGGCCGACCGCGTCGAGCTCGTCGATGAAGACGATCGCGGGCGCCGCTGCCCGGGCCTGGACGAACAGATCGCGGATGCGCGCCGCGCCGACGCCGACCAGCGACTCGACGAACTCGGCGCCGGAGACGGCGAAGAACGCGGCGTCGGCCTCGCCGGCGGTGGCGCGCGCGAGCAGGGTCTTGCCCGTGCCCGGCGGGCCGACGAGCAGGGCCCCCTTCGGCGGGCGGACGCCGAGCGCGTCGTAGCGCTCGGGGAAGCGCAGCAGATCGCAGAGCTCCTGGAGCTCGACGACCGCGCCCGACGCGCCGCCGACGTCGGCGAACGACGGCCGCTGCGGGCCTTCGCCGACCTTCGACCGGCCGCCGCGCCAGCGCGAGAAGGCGCCGACGCCGGTGTCGGCCGTCTGGCTGAGGCGCATGAACAGCGAGAAGAGCGAGACGAGGATCAGGATCGGCAGCAGCACCTGGACGATCAGGCGCCGGGCCTGCTTGCTGCCCTGGGCGTCGACGACGACGCGGGCGCCGCCGGCCGACAGGCGGCTGGTGAGGGTGTCGGCCTGCGTTCCCGACGACGGGTAGCCGGCCCAGGCGTCGCGCCCGCCGCGCGTGCGCAGCAGCACGCGGTGGTCGTAGTCGAGCAGGACGGCGTCGGCGACCTGCCGGCCGGTCGCGAGCCGCAGGGCCGTCGAGTACGCGATCTGCCCGCCGCGCTTCTCGGGCTCAGTCGTCCCGAGGAGCAGCAGGAACAGCACGAGCAGCACCAGCGCGAGCGTCCCGAAGAGGGCGCTGAGCGGATCGACCGTGAGATTCGGCCGCGGGGGCCTGCGAAGGGAGGGGATGGCGTGCTCGCGTAGTCGTCGGTGGCTGCAGACACTACGGGCCGTGCGGGCCCGCGGCCAGGCGCTTCTGGTCGGCTCAGTGCTGGACGCAGTCTGAGTGGTCTTCTGCCGATGAGACGACGCCGCGACGAAGTTGTTGCGCCTCCGGGCCGGTTTTCGTGACGGGAGGGGCAACTCCGGCGGGCGACCTGGACGAACGTCGGTGCTTGTCCGCTCCCGAACGAACAGCGTCACAGACTGCTCAGGCGGCGCCTGCGGCCATCCGGCTTGCGCAAATTGCGTCCTTCGGTGTGACGATCGCTACAAGCTGCACGTCAGTGCGCGGACGTCCTCGCCACTGGTTCGAGGAGAGCCCCAGAACTGAGTATTTGGGGTGCGAACCGTCGTTGCGATACCTGGTGACGTCGCTCACCGATGGGCGGCTCGCCGCATCTCGACGAACGTTCTGCATGGGCAGGGGGAGAGAAAACACGCCGCGGCACCTAGTGAGCACGGACGCCAACACCACCCCAAGGACGGGACATGGAGGAACTCGCCGCGCCGCCGGAACTCAAGGGTTCGGGCCGGCTCACCCACGACCAGGCGCAGGAGCTGGTCTTGCGCACGGTCGCGACGCAGGCCGAGTCGCTGCTGCGAACCGCGCACCGGCACAGCCTGTGTGCCGACGACGCGCAGGACGCCTACCAGCGCAGCATGGAGATCTTCATGCGCCGGGCGCCGACGCTCGATCCGCGCTCGGCGAGCCGCTGGCTGCATGTCGTCGTCAAGCACGAGGCGATGGAGGTTCGCCGTGGCCGGTCGGAGCTCGTCGCGCGCGAGGACGTCGACTTCGATCGCCACGAGGCCGGCACCGTCCCCTCGCCCGAGGAGCGTGCGCTCTCCGCCGACCGTGCGACCCGCGCCGCCGAGGCCCTCCGCCGCCTCAAGCCCCAGGAGCTGCGCGCGCTGTGGCTCAAGGCGCTCGGGCATTCGTACGCGGAGATCAGCGAGGTCACCGGATTCTCGGCGACGAAGGTCAATCGGTGCCTCGCCGAGGGGCGCAAGAGCTTCCTCGAGCGGTTCGACGGCATCGAATCGGGCGAGGAGTGTGCTCGGTGGCAGCCGGTTCTCTCGGCGATGATCGACGGAGAGGCGACCGCGGTCCAGGTCGCCGAAGCGCGGCCGCATCTGCGCAACTGCCCGGCGTGCCGCGCGACCTTGCGCGGGCTCCACGAGGCCGAGCGCCCGCTGGCGGCCGTGCTGCCCATCGGGCTCGTGAGCGCGGGCCTGAAGCTGGTCGGCCTCGTCGAACGCATCCTGCCGGGCGCCGCGAGCGTCGACGGCCCAGCGGGGGCCGCGGGGGCGGGAGGGGCCGGCCTCCTCGGCCTGGGCGGCGCCAAGCTCGCCGGCCTGCTCGCGGCGGGGGCCGCGGCAACGGCGAGCGGCGGGCTCGTCGTCTCGCACGAGGCCCGTCAGCTGCACCACCGCAGCCCCGCGGCACC
>JAWVGD010000327.1:0-6445 GCA_033855515.1 Baekduia sp. | reverse complement strand
GACGACATCTTCGACCTGTCGCCCGACCTGCTCTGCATCGCCGGCCTGGACGGGTACTTCAGGCGCGTGAACCCGGCGTTCGAGCACACGCTCGGCTATCCGGCCGCCGAGCTGCTGGCCCGCCCCTTGCTGGAGTTCGTCCATCCGGAGGACCGCACGCGAACCGCCGACATGTTCGGTGCTCTGGGCGAGGGACGGCAGGTCGCGGACTTCGAGGTCCGCCACATCCGGGCCGACGGCGCCGTGCGCTGGCTGCAGTGGAACACCCGGACGATGCCCGAAGACGGCCTGATGTACGCCGCGGCGCGCGACATCACGGAGAACCGGATGCTCACCCATGAGCAGGCCGCGCTGCGCCGCGTCGCCACCCTGGTCGCCGAGGGCCACGCCGCCGACGAGCTGTTCGACGCGGTCGCGGTCGAAGTCGGCCGGCTGCTGACCGCCGACGCCACGCGCCTGCTGCGCTACCACGAGGACGGCACCGCCTCGGTCGTGGGCACCTACGGCGCCTCGGATGCCGAGATCGGCTTGGGCTCGCGCCTGAGCCTCGACCACGACCGGCTCTGGGGGCGCGTCGCGCGAACCGGGGACTCGGAGTGCACCGATCCGCTGCGAGACCGCTCAGACGCCCTCGCCGAGCGCCTGCTCGCCGTCGGCATCGCTGCCGCCATCGCCGTGCCGATCGTCGTGTCCGGGCGCCCGTGGGGCGCGATCGTGGCCGCCTGGAAGCATCCGGACATGGCCGGCAGCGACACGGAGCTCCGCCTGGCCCAGTTCACCGAGCTGGTGGCGACCGCCGTCGCCAATGCCCAGAGCGGCGCCGAGCTGGCCGCGTCTCGCCTGCGGATCGTGGCGACGTACGACGAGGCGCGCCGGCGGATCGAGCGCGACCTGCACGACGGCGCGCAGCAGCGCCTCGTGAGCACGGTGGTGGCGCTGAAGCTGGTGCGACAGGAGCTCGGCGACGCAGACGGGCCGGTGACCGAGCTGGCCGAGGAGGCGCTCGCGAATGCCGAGGGCGCGATCGACGAAGTGCGCGAGATCGCGCGCGGCATCCACCCGAGGATCCTCTCGTCGGGTGGACTCCGGCCGGCGCTCGAGACGCTCGCGCAGCGCTCCTCCGTCCCTGTGACCGTCGACATGCAGACCAACGCGCGGTTGCCCGAGAACGTCGAGGTCACCGCGTACTACGTCTGCTCCGAGGCCCTGACGAACGCGGCCAAGCACGCGCACGCCTCGGAGGTGCGCATCAGCGTCGAGGTGGATGACGGGTCGCTCACGCTCACCGTCCGCGACAACGGCGTCGGCGGTGCCGACCCCTCCCGAGGCTCGGGACTGATCGGTCTCCAGGACCGCGTCGCGGCGCTCGGCGGAGTGCTCACGGTTCAGGCCGGCCCGGATTCCGGCACCGTCTTGAGCGTTCAGATCCCCTTCGCAGCGCCGCCGGCGCCGGGAACCGGCGCCTAGGAGCGTGGGTCCCCACGCCGCCAAGGGAACCTGGCCCTCTGGGCCGGTGTTCCCCTCTAGCGACCCCAGATCCGCAGGTACACCGCGCGGTAGCCGCTCGGCGGATCGAAGACCACCCCGTCCGGCACGTCGGCGCGGGTGATCAGACGCGGTGGAGCGATGTAGAGCGACGGGGGCTGCCCCGCACGAGCGCGGTTCAGCTCGTCGACGATCTGCCAGCCCTGCAGGTACAGCGGCTCGGCGATCGACGCCGTCTGGTGGTTCTCCGAGCGGATCCGCTCGAAATCCGATGCATCGCCGTCACCGGCCCCGATCGCGAACGGCGGATCGTTCCCGCGCCTGCCCGCGTTGACGAAGGCCGCGAGCGCCCCGCCGATGTAGATGCCGTTGATCGCCAGCATGTATTGGAACCGCGCCCCGAAGCGGGGCAGGAGCGACGACACGACGGCCGGCATCTGCTGCTGGGCAAGGTCGATCGGCGAGTCGACGATGTCGAGGACCGCGCATCGAGCGCACCTCCTGATCTCCGCGGCCATCACGTCCGCCTTGTAGGCGGCGATCGGGTATCTGCGGTCGGTGAAGATCACCACATGGGCCGTCCCGCGGGAGTGGGCGATCGCGTAGTCGGCCGCCAGGCGGGCCACGGAGGCAGGGCTCGTCGACACGTTGGTGAAGAGGCCGGCGCGCCGATCCGGGCCCGGCCGCGTGCCGGCGTGCCAGCCGACCACCGGGATGCCCAGCGCGTGCGCGCGTTCCAGCGCGAGCTTCTGCGCTGCCGCGTCGAAGCCTCCGAGCACGATGCCGGCGGGTCTGAGGCGCAGCGCGGCACCCAGAACGCTCGCCTGTCCCGCCGTGGAGCCATGGCCGTCGAGGATCTGCATCTCCCAGCCGATCGCGCGAGCCGCCTCCTGGACGCCGAGGGCCACGCCGGCGATGCCGCCGTTGGTGAGGTCGCCGGCGACGAAGACCACCAGGCCGCCGCGCCGGGCGCGGGGCCCACTCGCCGGTCCCCGGTAGCCGCCCGGCGACGAGAGCGCGCGCGCGGCGACGTCGGCCTGCGCCCGCCGGACGACCGGGTCGGCCGATGGTGCGTCGCGAACGTGGGCTGTCCCGCACCCGCCGGCCACGAGCCCGGTCGTCACGACGCCCGCCAGCACGTGGTTCCGGCATCGAGCCACCGAGCGCAACGTGCGGAGGAGCCCGGGGGTCGCCGACACCGCCTCAGTATCCAGGTCGCCTCCGTCTTGCGGGGTGCCCGGACTGCCCCCTTCGGGGCCACCGCGAGGCACTTGACGCGCTTCTGCGCCCGGGGCTACTGTGGTCTGCCGGACCGTTGTTCGGTCAACGACCGACGGAGGCGACGTGCGCACGACCAGCACCCGCGACCTGAGCGACGACGCGCTGACCGCCGCCGTCCTGGCCAGCTTCGACGGTGCGGGCGACCCGCGGTTCAGGGAGATCGCCCGCAGCCTGGTCAGCCACCTGCATGCCTTCGTCCGCGACGTGGAGCCGACCGAGGACGAGTGGTTCAAGGCGATCGACTTCCTGACCCGCACCGGGGACATCACCACCGACCGGCGCCAGGAGTACGTGCTGCTCTCCGACGTGCTCGGCGTGTCGATGCTCGTCATCGGCCTCAACCACCCCCACCCCGACGGCGCGACGGAGTCCACCGTGTTCGGCCCGTTCTTCGTCGAGGGCGCCCCGGAGTACGCCAACGGCGACGACCTCGCCAACGGGGCCGGCGGCGTGCCGTGCTTCGTCTCCGGCCGCGTCCTGGACACCGCCGGCGATCCAGTCGCCGGCGCGCGGATCGACGTCTGGCAGGCCGACGAAGACGGCCTCTACGACGTCCAGCGCGACGCCCTGGACGAGGCACAGGGCCGCGGCCGGCTGACGGCAGAAGGCGACGGCCGCTTCTGGTTCTGGTCGGTGCTGCCGGTCGCCTACCCGATTCCCGACGACGGGCCGGTCGGCAGCCTGCTCGCCGCCGGCGGGCGCGGTCCGATGCGCCCGGCTCACGTGCACTTCCGGGTCGAGGCCCCCGGCCACGACGTCCTCATCACGCACGTCTTCGCGGCGGGCGACGAGCACCTCGACAGCGACGCCGTCTTCGGCGTCAAGGCGTCGCTCATCGCACCGTTCGAGCGCCACGAGGCGGGCCCGGCGCCGGACGGCCGCGTGCTCGACGTGCCGTTTCACACCTTGGCCTACGACTTGGTCCTGGCTCCCACGACGGTGCCCGGATGACCCGACCGGTCCTGCAGACCGACGTCCTGGTCGTGGGCAGCGGCCCCGCCGGCGGTGCGGCGGCGGCGATGCTCAGCACGTACGGCGTCGACAACATGATGGTGACGAAGTACCGCTGGACGGCCAACACGCCGCGCTCGCACATCACCAACCAGGCGACGGTCGCGATCATGCGCGACCTCGGGCTCGAGCAACCGGTGCTCGACCAGGGCGTGCCCAACGAGCTGATGGGCGACACGGTGTTCTGCACCAGCCTCGCCGGCGAGGAGCTCTCCCGCCTGCCCACCTGGGGCACGCACCCTGCGCGGCGCGCCGACTATCAGCTGGCCAGCCCGTGCAGCCACGTCGATCTCCCCCAGACCTACTTCGAGCCGATCCTGCTGCGCGCCGCCGCCGAGCGCGGGACGCGGGTGCGGTTCGACACCGAGTTCGTGTCGTGCGAGCAGGACGACGACGGCGTCACCGCGCTGGCACGAGACCGCCTCGGCGGCGACACGTACGAGATCCGGGCGCGGTATCTCATCGGCGCCGACGGCGGGCGCAGCGTCATCGCCCAGCAGCTGGGGCTGCCCTTCGAGGGCGAGGCCGACATCGCCGGCAGCATGAACATCGTGTTCGAGGCCGACCTGTCGCACTTGGTCGCACACCGGCCGAGCGTCCTGTACTGGGTGCTGCAGCCCGGGTCGAACATCGGCGGCATCGGGATGGGCCTCGTCCGGATGGTCCGCCCGTGGAACGAGTGGCTGATCGTCTGGGGCTACGACATCAACGAGCCGGCACCGGTCGTGGACGACGAGCAGGCGCGCCAGATCGCCCACAACCTCATCGGCGACGAGAGCGTCGAGGTGAAGATCACCTCGACGTCGCTGTGGACCAACAACAAGCTGTACGCCACGCGCTACTCCGACCGGCGCGTGTTCTGCATGGGCGACGCCGTCCATCGCCACCCGCCGAGCAACGGCCTGGGCTCCAACACGTCGGTGCAGGACGCCTACAACCTGTGCTGGAAGCTGGCGCTGGTCCTCGGCGGCAAGGCCGACGCGTCGCTGCTGGCGACCTACGACCAGGAACGTACGCCGATCGGCCGCCAGATCGTCACCCGCGCCAACAAGAGCATCGAGGAGTTCGGGCCGATCTTCGACGCGCTCGGCCTGCTCGACACGGCGGATCCGGCCCAGATGGTGCGCAACATGCAGGCACGCAAGGCCGACACGCCTGAGGGGGCGACGCAGCGTGCCAAGCTGCGGACGGCGATCGAGCTGAAGAACTACGAGTTCAACGCCCACGGCGTGGAGCTGGGCCAGCGCTACCGCTCGGCCGCCGTCGTCCCCGACGGGACCCCCGAGCCGGAGCCGTCGCGAGATCCCGAGCTGTACTACCAGGCCACCACGTGGCCCGGTGCGCGCCTTCCGCACTGCTGGCTGGAGCACGAGCGACGCCGCGTCAGCACGCTGGATCTCGCCGGCGGCGGTCGCTTCGCGCTGCTGACCGGCATCGGCGGGGACGACTGGGTCGCCGCCGCGGCGCGGGCCGGCGACGAGCTCGGCATCGACGTCGTCGCGTACGTGATCGGTCCCGGTCGTGCCGTGCTCGACGTCTACGACGACTGGGCCCGGCTCTCAGAGGTGTCGGAGGACGGCTGCGTCCTCGTGCGTCCCGACACCTATGTCGCCTGGCGCAGCGCGACGATGGTCGGCGACCCCGCGGCCGCCCTGCTCGGCGCGCTGCGCCGCGTGCTCGGCCTGAGCGGCGCCGCGGCCGGCCGGCCGCCGCTGCCCAGCACCGTGTCCACTTCGTAACCACCCAGGAGGAGACCATGCCCACCACCGGCAGCATCCGCGGGACGCATCACCTGACGTTCTGCGTCGGCGGAGCCCAGGAGGACTACGACTTCCACGTCAAGCTCCTCGGCCTGAAGTTCGTCAAGAAGACGGTGCTGTTCGACGGCGAGATCCCGATCTACCACCTGTACTACGGCAACCGCACCGGCGACGGCAGCACGCTCCTGACGAGCTTCCCCTACCGGCAGGCCGGCCTGAAGGGCAAGCGCGGCAACAACCAGGCGCGTGACCTCAACCTGGTGGTACCCGACGCGTCGCTGGGCTTCTGGTCGGATCGGCTGACGTCGTTCGGCATCGAGGTCGCCGCGGTCGAGCGGTTCGACACCGAGCGGCTCGAGTTCGACCACCCGTGCGGCATCCACTACGCCTTGATCGCCGACGGCGACGAGGACGACCGCGAGCCCTGGACCGACGGCGGCATCGGCGGCGACCACGCCATCCGCGGCGCGCACGGCACCACGACGTCGGTCCGCGACGTCGATCCCATGCACTTCTTCATCACCGAGGGGATGCGCGGCGAGCACCTCGCCTCCGAGGGGCCGCGCCACCAGTACCGGATCGGCACCGACGGCGGCCACGGCCGGATCCTCGAGCTGCTCGAGGAGCCCGACCTCCCCCAGGGCACGTGGCAGTTCGGCGAGGGCACCATCCACCACCATGCGTTCGACGTCGGATCGTCGGAGAACCAGCTGCAGGTCAAGGACTGGATCGTCGGCCTCGGCTTCACCGACGCGTCAGAGCCCAAGGACCGCGGCTACTTCCACTCCGTGTACTGCCGCAGCCCCTCGGTGCTGCTCGTCGAGCTCGCGTACTCCACGCCCCAGGGCTTCCTGATCGACGAGACCGAGGAGGAGCTCGGCACGCACACGTGCATCCCGCCCCACTGG
>JAWVGD010000326.1:0-5644 GCA_033855515.1 Baekduia sp. | reverse complement strand
AGGCCGGCGCCCGCGAGCGCGATGGCCTGCAGCAGCTCGGCGTGGCGGTCGCGCGCGACGACCTGGGTGGACACCGGCTCGGGCTCGAGCCCGACGCGGGCCAGCACGCGGCGCTCGAAGTCCGGCGAGGTGGCGCTGTAGGTGCCGACCGCGCCGGAGATCGCGCCGACGGCGACCTGGTCGACGGCGCGCTCCAGGCGGGCGAGGTTGCGATCGGCCTCGAACGCGAAGCCCGCGAGCTTGACCCCGAACGTGGTCGGCTCGGCGTGCACGCCGTGGGTGCGGCCGACG
The DNA here is from genome assembly GCA_033855515.1 of Baekduia sp. Taxonomy (GTDB): domain Bacteria; phylum Actinomycetota; class Thermoleophilia; order Solirubrobacterales; family Solirubrobacteraceae; genus Baekduia. The sequence continues at coordinate 5,353 of JAWVGD010000326.1, read as the reverse complement.
CAGACGGTGTCCACGTGCTCGCGCGCCTGCTCGGCGAGCGCGTCGCGGAACTCCCGCGCGCCGGCGATGAGCAGGTCACCCGCCTTGCGCAGCTGGAAGCCGAGGGCGGTGTCGAGCACGTCGGAGGACGTGAGGCCGTAGTGGATCCACCGGCCGGCCTCACCGGCGCTGGCGCTGAGGACGTCGACGAAGGCCGCGACGTCGTGGTCGGTGATCTTCTCGCGCTCGAGCACCGCGTCGACGGTGAAGGTGGCATGGCGGATCGCGTCGAGGTCGTCCGCCGTGGGGCCCTCGGTCTCCTCGGCGCAGGCGACCTCCACCTGCCGCCAGCTCTCGAGCTTGGCCTCGTCGGTCCAGACGGCCCCGATCTCGGGGCGGGTATAGCGCGGGATCATCGGGGGCGAGTGTATGGAGGCGCCTGGCGGGGGCGTTGCGTGGGTGCGACTCGCGCGGTCCGGGTCACCTTCGACGTCATATGGGCGGCCAAGGTGACCCGGACGCCCCGCGCTGAACGCCACGAACGCCGGCGCCGAACGAGCCGCGCGCCGGCGCCCTCCCCCTACGCCCGCAAGATCCGCAGCGCCAGATGCCCGGCGTTCTTCGCGTTGTCCAGCCCCACGGCGGCGACCGGGACGCCCGGTGGCATCTGCACCACCGACAGCAGCGCGTCGAGGCCGCCGGCGGCCGAGAGGCGGCTGGAGAGCGGCACGCCGATCACCGGCAGGTCGGTATGGGCCGCGGCCACGCCGGGCAGCGCGGCCGACAGGCCGGCGCCCGCGATGATGACCTTGAGCCCGCGCATCCGGGCGTTCCTGCAGTAGTCGGCGACCGTCGCGGGGTCGCGGTGGGCCGACATGACGCGGGTCTCGGAGCGCACGCCGGCGTCCTCGAGAACCTTGGCCGCTGCGGCCATCGTGTCCATGTCGGACTGGGAGCCCATGATGATCCCGACCAGCGGCGCGTCGGGCTCGGTGGCCTCGAGCTGGGTGAGGGTCTCCGGCTCGGCGGTCGTCGCCCGCTCCGAGGCGGACTCCTCCGCGAGGTTGGTGGTGGTCGGCTGCGGTTGCTCGGTCATGGCTTCATGCGCTCCACGGCTCGCTGGGCGATGTCGCGCCGCAGCTGCCGTCCGTCGAACTGGACGAGGTCCGCGGCAGCATAGGCACGATCGCGCGCGGCCGACGGGTCGGCGCCGAGCGCCGTGATGTTCAGCACGCGGCCACCGGCGGTGACGATCGCGCCGTCCTCGCGCGCGGCCGTGCCCGCGTGCGTGACCTCGACGCCGTCGCCGACCGCTTCCAGCCCGCTGATGACGTCGCCCGAGGACGACGACTGCGGGTAGCCCGCCGACGCCAGCACGAGCGTGACCGCCCAGTCGTCGTCGAACGCCATCCGCACCGCGTTGAGGCCGCCGGGGCGCGTCGCGGCCATCAGGATCTCCAGCAGGTCGGTGCGCAGCCGCGGCAGCACCGACTGCGTCTCGGGATCGCCGAAGCGCACGTTGAACTCGATGACCTGCGGGCCGTCGGCGGTGAGCATCAGCCCCGCGTAGAGGACGCCGTGGAACGGCGTCCCGCGCTCGCGGAGCAGGTCGACGACCGGCTGGTGGATCGCCGCGCACAGCTCGTCTGGGTCGGGCGCTCCGGCGACCGGTGAGTACGCACCCATCCCGCCGGTGTTGGGCCCCTCGTCGCCGTCGAAGATCCGCTTGTAGTCCTGCGCCGGCACCATCGGGACCGCGCGCTCGCCGTCGCAGATCGCAAACAGCGAGAGCTCCTCGCCCTCCAGGAACTCCTCGACGACCACGTCGCCGTCGCCGAAGCGGCGCTCCTCGAGCATCTCGACCAGCGCCTCGCGCGCGGTCGCCGCGTCGGGCGCGATGACGACGCCCTTGCCCGCCGCGAGCCCGTCGAACTTGATGACCGCCGGGTAGCGGCCGTCGATGGCCTCCAGCCCCTCGGCGACCGTCTCGACCTCGTACCAGTGCGCGGTCGGCACGCCGGCCGAGGCCATGATCTCCTTGGCGAACGCCTTGGAGCCCTCCAGCTGCGCCGCGCCCGCCGACGGCCCGAAGTGCGCGATGCCCACGGCCTCCAGCCGATCGGCGAGCCCGGCGACCAGCGGCGCCTCGGGGCCGATGACGACGAGTCCGACGCGCTCGTCCTGCGCGAGGGCGACCAGGCCGTCGAGGTCGTCGGCGCCGACCGCCACGCACCGCGCCACGGCCGCGATCCCGGGGTTGCCGGGCGCCGCGAGGAGCTCGGGGTGCTGCGGGGAGCGGGCCAGCGCGTTGACGATCGCGTGCTCACGACCGCCGCCACCGACGACGAGGACCTTCACGGCTGCGGGTGCCTGTGTCCTAGAGGGATGCGATGAAGTCGTCGATCGGGATGGCGCTGAGCGTCTCGAAGCGCCCGGTGCCGCGGGAGCCGAGCTCGAGCGACACGCGCGCCATCGTGGACTCGTCAGGAGCCTCCACGATGCTCACGAAGTCGAACCGTCCGAGGACCGACCACTGGGCCTTGACCGACGCGCCGAGCTGCTCGACCTCGGAGTTGACCTCGCGGATCCGCTGCGGGTTGTTCTTGACCGTCTGCACGCCCTCGGGCGTGAGCGTGGAGAGCATGATGAACGTGGGCATGCGCTCCTTCTACCCGATCAGCGTGTTCGGTGGGGCACGACCCCTACCCTGAGAGCCGATGCGCCGCCTTCTCGCCGCCCTCCCCGCCACCCTCCTGCTGGCCCCGGCCGCCGCCCACGGCGCGGCCGTCCAGACCGATCGCAGCTGCTACCTGTCGACGAGCAACACGACCGTGACGGTCAGCGGCAACGGGTACACCCCCGGCTCGCCCTACACCGTCACGCTCGACGGCACGGCCCTGACGGGCGGGGGCGGCACCATGGACGCCGGCGGCGCCATGCAGGGCGCCTTCGCGCCGCCCGCCCTCGCGGCCGGCGAGACGGAGCGGACGTTCTCGGTGGCCGTCCAGCAGCCCGACGCGCTGGGTGCGAGCACGAACTTCACGGTCACGCGCTTCAACGCCGGCTTCTCCCCGGCCAAGGGCGACCCGGCCAAGCTGAAGGTCCGCTTCGCGGTCAGCGGCTTCGGCCTCGGCACCGCCAACCCGGACGTGTACCTGCACTACGTCGCGCCGGACGGCAAGCTCAAGCAGACCGTCCGCCTGGGCCGTGCGCAGGGGCCGTGCGGGACCATCGAGCGCACCGCAAAGCGCCGCCTGTTCCCGTTCCAGAACCCCAAGCACGGCAAGTGGCAGCTGCAGTTCGACACCAGCAAGGGCTACACCCACGGCGTCAGCGGCGCGAGCCCCTTCCTGTTCTTCACCGTCGGCGTCAGCGTCCACGCCGCGCCGGCCAAGAAGTAGGTGGCCATCGCGCTGGAGGGGGCGACCGTCACCCGGTGGTCGGCCGCCGCGGGGCGCGAGCTGCGGCTGCTGGACGGCGTCGACTGGCGCGTGCGCGCGGGCGAGCAGTGGGCGGTCCTGGGTCCCAACGGGGCGGGCAAGACCACGTTGATGCACCTCGCCGGGGCGATGGCGCAGCCGTCGGCGGGGACCGTGGAGGTGCTCGGCGCGCGCCTCGGCGGCGTCGACGTACGCGCGCTGCGCGAGCGGATCGGCTTCGTCGACGCGCGGCTGTCGCGCGCGCTGCGCGGCCACCAGACCGGGCTGCAGACCGTCCTCACCGGGGCGTTCAACACCATCGTGCTGCAGAAGCGGCGCCTCACGCGCGCCCATGAAGAGCGCGCCGCGGCGCTCATGACGCTCGTCGCCGCCGGCGGGCTCGCCGACCGGCGCTTCGAGGACTGCTCCCAGGGCGAGCGTCAGCGGCTGTTGCTCGCGCGGGCGCTGATGGACGACCCGGAGCTGCTGCTGCTCGACGAGCCCGCCGCGGGCCTGGACCTGCCGTCGCGCGAGCGCCTCGTGGCCGCCCTCGTGGCGCTGGCGCGCGACCGGCCGCAGCTGCCGACGGTGATGGTCACCCATCACCTGGAGGAGATCCCGCCGTCGACCACGCACGCGCTGCTGCTGGCCGACGGCCGCGTGCGCGCGGCGGGGCCGATCGGCGAGGTGCTGACCGGCGCCGCCGTCTCGGACTGCTTCGGCGTGCCCGTCGACGTGAGCGTCCGCCACGGCCGGTGGGCCGCGGCGGTCCGTCACTAGGCTAGGCGGCCTCGGCCTCGGGCGCCCCGGCCGGCGCGGCGGCGTCGGCCTCCGGCGCCTTGGTGAACGTCAGGTCGCCGTCGGCGGCGTCGACCAGGACGGTGTCGCCCTCGCGGAACGCCCCTTCGAGGATCCCGAGCGCGAGCCGGTCGATCAGCCGCTTCTGGATGACCCGCTTGAGCGGCCGGGCGCCGTAGGTGGGGTCGTAGCCGAGGTCGCCCAGCAGCGTGCGGGCGCCGTCGGTCAGCTGCACCTCGATCCCGCGGAGGCGGACGCGCTCCAGGACGCGCTGCACCTGCAGCTCGACGATCGACCCGAGCTCCTCGCGATCCAGCGCGGCGAACTCGACGATGTCGTCCAGACGGTTGATGAACTCCGGCTTGAAGTGGGCCTCGGCGCCGACCCGGCCGCCGGCGATGTTGGAGGTCATGATCAACACGGTGTTCTTGAAGTCGACCGTGCGGCCCTGGCCGTCGGTCAGGCGCCCGTCGTCGAGCACCTGCAGCAGGATGTTGAAGACGTCGGGGTGGGCCTTCTCGATCTCGTCCAGCAACACCACCGTGTACGGACGGCGCCGCACGGCCTCGGTCAGCTGGCCGCCCTCGTCGTAGCCGACGTAGCCGGGGGGCGCGCCGACGAGCCGCGCCACGGCGTGCTTCTCCATGTACTCCGACATGTCGATCCGGACCATGGCGTCGCCGCTGTCGAACATGAACTCCGCCAGCGCACGCGCCAGCTCGGTCTTGCCGACGCCGGTCGGGCCCATGAACAGGAACGAGCCGATCGGGCGGTTGGGGTCCGACAGGCCGGCGCGCGAGCGCCGCAGCGCCGCCGAGACGGCCGACACGGCCTCGTCCTGGCCGATGACGCGCTGGTGCAGCCGGTCCTCCATGTGCACGAGCTTCTCCACCTCGCCCTCCATCAGGCGCGACACGGGGATGCCCGTCCAGCGGCCGACGACCTCGGCGATGTCCTCGGGCGTGACCTCCTCCTTGAGGAAGCGCACGCTGTCCGACGCGCCGCCCTCGGCGGCCTCGGCGGCAGCAAGTTCGGCCTCGAGCTGCGGGATCTCGCCATGGCGCAGGCGCGCCGCGGCCTCGAGGTCGGCCTCGCGCTCGGCGCGCTCGGCCTCGCGATGGGCGGCCTCGAGCTTCTCCTTCAGCGTCCGCACCGCG
>JAWVGD010000325.1:0-5457 GCA_033855515.1 Baekduia sp. | reverse complement strand
CGAGCTCCTCCGGCGCGCTGGCCCCCGAGCTGATCCCGACGACGCGCTTGCCGCTCAGCCACGCCTCGTCGACCTCGGAGACGTCGTCGATGAGGTGCGCCTCGGTTCCGAGCTCGCGCGTGACCTGCACGAGCCGGTTGGAGTTCGACGAGTTCTTGGAGCCGATGACCAGCAGCAGGTCGCAGTGGCCGGCCATCTGCTTGACGGCCGCCTGGCGGTTCGTCGTGGCGTAGCAGATGTCGTCCGTGCGCGGACCGGTGATGGCGGGGAACTTCTCGCGCAGGCGGTTGATGATCGCGCGGGTCTCGTCGACCGACAGCGTGGTCTGGGAGATGTAGGCGATCTTCTGGGCGTCCGGGACGACGAGGGCGTCGACGTCGGCCTCGGTCTCGACCAGGACGATGTGCTCCGGCGCCTCGCCCATCGTGCCCTCGACCTCCTCGTGGCCGGCGTGGCCGATGAGGACGATCGTGTAGTCCTCGGAGGCGAACTTCACGGCCTCGCGGTGGACCTTGGTCACCAGCGGGCACGTGGCGTCGATGGTCTGCAGGCCGCGGCGCTCGGCGTCCGCGTGGACGGCCGGCGACACGCCGTGGGCCGAGAAGACGGTGGTGGCGCCGGCGGGCACCGTGTCGTTGAGCTCGTCGACGAAGACGGCGCCGCGCTCGCGCAGCTGCTCGACGACGTGCTTGTTGTGCACGATCTCCTTGCGCACATAGACGGGCGCGCCGTACAGCTCGAGCGCACGCTCGACGGTCTGCACGGCGCGGTCGACCCCGGCGCAGTACCCGCGCGGAGCCGCCAGGAGGAGCTTCTCGACGGTCTCGGCCATGTGGCGCCCAGTGTAGAGGCCCCTCGCCCGCCCCGATCGCGCCTGGTCAGGGGCGCCAGGCGCGCACCAGCTCGGCGACCGTCTCCCCCACCGCGTCGACGCTGTCGACCGACAGCTTGTCGTAGGAGTCGCTCAGCTTGTGCTGGTAGGGATAGGACCAGTCGATGAGGTCCACGGCCGGGATCCTGGCCCGCAGGAACGGCGTGTGGTCGTCGAAGATGCCCGTCTGCGTCGTGTTCGGGAAGACGGCCCCGACGCCGACGCGTGCAGCGGCCGCGCGCACGTCGTCCCACAGCGACGCGGTCGAGCTGCCCTCACGCGGCAGCCGCAGGCCCTTGTTGCCGATGTAGTCCAGCAGGACCATCGCCCGGATCTCCTCGGCGTGCAGCTGCACGTAGGACTTCGAGCCGCGCAGCGCATCGCCGTAGAAGTCGTTGGTCGGCGCCTGCTCCTCCTCCCCGTCGAAGAGCACGAAGCGGACGCCCGGCGAGACCGCGGTGCGCGGCAGCTTCGCGATCGTCTTGGCGAGCTCGATCACCGCCCCGACGGCGGCCGCCGAGTCGTTGGCGCCGACGAACCCCTTGGGCCGGTTGATCGTGTCGTAGTGCGCGCCGATGACGATCACGGGCCCGGGACCGGGCAGGTCGCCGATGATGTTGCGCAGGCGCGGGTGGCCGATGACGTTCTCGAAGTGGCCGCCGGGCAGCTGGGCGCGCAGCACCTCGGCCTCGCGCCGGAGCGCCGCTGAGCCGGCCGGGCGCGGGCCTGCGTCGATCTGCTGCTTGGCGATCGCCATCGCCGCCGGGCCGTCGAAGCGGTTGACCTTCGCGCGCGGGACCACGCCGGGCGGCACGACCTGCGCGGTGGTCGCACTCTCGTGCGACCCGCCCCCGATGAACGGGAAGCCGTGGAGCGTCAGCGCGATGAGCCCGCCGAACAGCACGAGCTGGCCGACGAGGGCGACGACCAGGAGCTTGACCGACAGCCGGCCGCCGTCGTCCTCGGGCGGAGGCGACGGGGGGACGTTCACGGTGGTGTCGGGGGCGTCGGGCGCCATGGATTGCCCAGGGACGGTACCGGGCAGCCCGCTAGGCGATGAAGGTCGCCATCGTGGGAGCCACGGGGAACATGGGATCCGCCCTGCTACGGGCCCTCGAGCATGACGAGCGCGTGCGGGAGATCGTCGGGATCGCGCGGCGGCTGCCCGACCGCCAGGTGCCGAAGGTCACCTGGCGCCGCGCCGACATCGTCACCGACGACCTCGCACCCGTGTTCGAGGCCGCAGACGTCGTCGTCCACCTCGCGTGGCTCATCCAGCCCTCGCGCGACTTGCAGACGCTGCACGCCGTCAACGTCGAAGGCTCCCGGCGCGTGTTCGAGGCCGCGGCGCACGCGGGCGCCGGCGCGCTGGTCTACGCCTCGTCCGTCGGCGCCTACTCCCCCGGGCCCAAGGACCGGCCCGTCGACGAGTCCTGGCCCACGGACGGCATCAAGACCTCGTTCTACTCGCGTCACAAGGCCGCGACCGAGCGCCTCCTGGACGCCTTCGAGCGCCAGCACGAGCACATGCGGGTCGTGCGGCTGCGGCCCGGCCTGATCTTCCAGCGCGACGCGGCCGACGAGATCCGCCGCTACTTCGCCGGGCCGTTCCTGCCCAACGCGCTCGTCCGCCGGGGCATGGTCCCCATCGTGCCGAGCAACCCACGGCTCGTGATCCAGGCCGTGCACGCCGACGACGTGGCCGACGCCTACCGCCGCGTGATCGCCGAGCGCGACGTGCGCGGGGCCTACAACATCGCCGCCGAGCCGGTGCTCGACTCCGCCGAGCTGGCCCGGATCCTCGACGCGCGCCCGGTGCCCGTCCCGGCGGCGGTCCTGCGCGGCGCGGCCGCGCTGACGTGGCGGATGCGGCTGCAGCCGACGCCTCCCGGGTGGGTCGACCTCGCGCTCGGCGTCCCGCTGATGGACACCACCCGCGCGCGGACCGAGCTCGGGTGGAGCCCGAAGCGATCCTCCGAGGAGGCCCTGCTCGAGCTCATGGACGGGATGCGCCACGGCGCCGGCGCGCCGACGCCGCCGCTCGATCCGAACACCGGTGGACGCTTCCGTCACGACGAGATCGCCAAAGGCGTCGGCGCCCGCCTCTGAACCTCCTGCATCCCCCGCGCCCCCGGAGTAGGGTGGCAACGACGAGTACTTCCGGGGAGTTCGGGATGGCACAGCAGCATCTGGATCGGCTGACCGCGGTCGACGCTTCGTTCCTCGCTCAAGAGGGACCGTCGTCGCACATGCACATCGGCGGCATCGTCCTCTGCGACGGTCCGGCGCCCAAGTTCGACGAGCTGCTCGACCACGTTCGGACGCGGCTGCACCTGGTGCCGCGCTACCGCCAGCGACTGGCGCAGCCGCCGCTGGAGACGGGCCGCCCGCTGTGGGTCGACGACCCGACGTTCAACCTCGAGTACCACATGCGCCAGACCGCGCTGCCCCACCCCGGCAGCGAGGAGCAGCTCATGCTCCTGGTCTCACGGATCATGTCCCAGCAGCTGGACCGCTCCAGGCCGCTGTGGGAGCTGTGGATCATCGAGGGCCTCGACACCGGCGGCTTCGCGCTCATCACGAAGACCCATCACTCGCTCATCGACGGCATCGCCGGCATCGACCTGGCGACGGTCCTGTTCGACCTGACGCCGGTCCCCGCCGAGACGGCGCATCCCGACGAGCCGTGGCAGGCGCGACCGGAGCCGACGGGCGCCGAGCTGGTCGCCGGCGGCGCCATCGGCCTCGCCAAGGTCGCCGCGGGCGCGCTGGCCGGCGTGCTGGGGGCCGCCCGCAACCCGCAGGCGACGCTGCGCGCGCTGGGCGTCGCGGCCGAGGGCGTGGGCGAGGTCGCGTGGGCCGGGTTGAACCCCGCGCCGGCGACGCCGCTGAACGTGCCGATCGGGCCGCACCGCCGCTACGCGATCGTCCGCAACCGCCTCGAGGACTTCAAGATCGTCAAGAACGCCTTCGGCGGCACGGTCAACGACGTGGTGCTCACGGTGGTCAGCGGCGCGCTGCGCGACTGGCTGCACTCGCGCGGGCAGCGCACCGAGGGGCTGGAGCTGCGCGCGCTGGTCCCGGTCTCGACCCGCGGCAACGAGGAGCGCGGTGAGCTGGGCAACCGGATCGCCGCGATGCGCGGGCCGCTGCCCGTCTACATCGCCGACCCGATCGCACGGTTGCGCGGCGTCAAGGCGGCGATGGACGGGCTCAAGGAGTCCAAGCAGGCGATCGGCGCCGAGGTCCTCGCCGGCGTGCAGAGCTTCGCCCCGCCGACGATCTTGGCGCAGGCCTCGCGGCTGAACTTCTCCACGCGCCTGTTCAACCTCATCGTCACCAACGTGCCGGGGCCGCAGCTGCCGCTCTACGTGCTCGGCCGGGAGATGACGGACGTGTTCCCGGTGGCCTTCCTGCCCAAGGACCATGCGCTCGCCATCGCGATCATGTCCTACAACGGCCAGATGAACTTCGGCCTGCTCGGCGACTACGACGCGCTGCCCGACCTCGATCGCATCGCCGACGGGATCGAGGCGTCACTGGCCGAGCTGGTCGCCCTGGCGCGCCGGCGGACGGCGCCGCCGCGCCCGAACGGCGTGGGCCCCACGTCGAGCACCGGCAACGGCAACGGCGCGCGGCCGTCGTCGATCGCGACGAGCTGACCCGTCCGGTGTGCGCGGCGGCGCGTCAGCGCGCGGCGACCCGGACGCTGGCGTCGGGCCGCACCGGCGCCGGCTCGCGGTTGCCCGCGTGGTCGACGGCGATCGTGTAGAAGCGGTACAGCTGGCCGCGCATGCCGCGCAGGCGCAGCGAGTGACCGGCGGTGACGGCGATGCGCCGCACCGGGCGCTTTCCCGCAGACCGCCAGACCTCGAAGCGATCGATGCCGGAGGCCACGACGCCGCCGACCGCCTCGTCGCTGCCGCTCCAGCGCAGCAGGATGCTGCGGCCGCGGATGGACGGGCGCTGCAGCCGCGACACCGGCGCGTGCGCATCGACCGACCGCGCGGCGGCCAGGGCAGCGCCGGCGTCGAGGATCCCCCAGCCGAGCTCCGGCGACCACGCGCCGTTGCCGGCGCGGTGCGCGGTCTGCTTGAGGATGCGCACGACGTCGGCGGTCGGCAGGTCCGGGTTGACGTGGCGCATGAGCGCCGCGACGGCCGCGACCTGCGGCGCGCTCATCGACGTGCCGGGGAGCGTCGCGTAGCGCTGGTCGCCGCCGAACACGGTGCGGCAGTGGCACGGCTTGATCTTGAGGTCGGCGTCACCGCGCTCCAGCACGGTGGTCTGGGCGGGGAAGGCGCCGAGGATCCCCGCCGCGCCGCCGGCGCCGTAGGTGCCGTAGGCGGCCAGCGAGATCTGGGTGCCGCGGCCTGCGAACGGCGCGCGCCGGTCGGAGGCGTCGGCGGCGGTCACCGAGAGGCCGATCCCCTGGTTGATGTCCGCGCCGCTGCCGGTCGGCTGCAGCACGTTGGCGGGCGAGCCCTGCTCCTCGATCGACGGGTTGTCGTGGTCGGCGTTGTCGGCCGCGGCGGCGACGAGGACCGCGCCCTTGCCGTCGGCGTAGTGCAGCGCCTGCACGAGCG
>JAWVGD010000324.1:0-3389 GCA_033855515.1 Baekduia sp. | reverse complement strand
CGCCGGTGTCGATCCGGCGCGTGGTGAAGTCGACCTTCGGCGGGCTGTTGGGCATCACGACGAGGTCGTGGGTGATCTCGGCCGAGGCGCCGTTGGCGGCGGTGGCGCGCAGGCGCACGGTGTACAGGCGGCGCCGCAGGCCGTCGGCGCCGGCCACGCGGGCGCTGTCGTGCGCGCCGTCGGCGGTGAAGCCGTGGCGCGGGGCGTCGCCCGAGGCCGCTGGATCGGGCTGGAAGCCCGTGCCGTCGTGGAAGTCGAAGTCCCAGGCGTAGGAGACGCCGGGCCCGGTCGTCGCCTGGAACTGCACGCCGCCCGCGGGCGCGCCGGCGATCAGCACGTCGGCGTGCGGCGCCCACGTGAAGTCCAGGCCCGGCGGGAGGCCGGGGGCGGTCGTGTCGGCCGGGGTGGTGGTGAACGTCACGTCCTCGCCGGCGACCCCGCCGTCGGGCCCGTCGGCGAGCACCCGTGCGTGGTAGGTGGTCCCGGGCGTCAGGCCGCCGAGGACGGCCGCCACGGGGGTCACGCCGCCGGCGCCGGAGGTGGCGACGTCGGCCGTCTGCTGCCCATAGGCGGTGCTCGTCCCGTACTGGACGCGGTAGGCGGTGGGCGAGCCGCCGTCGTCGACCGAGCCCGCGATGCGCGCGCTGCTGGTGGTCACCTGGTCGGCTGCCGTGGTGTGCACGATCGGGAGGGCGCGCAGCGTGAGCGAGAGGTTGTCGGCGTACCCGTCGTTGTACGGGCCGGCGCCGGCCGGGCGCTGGAAATCGAGGCTGACCACGATCCGCCGGGTGCCGGCGGGCACGGTGGCCGCGGCGCGCCGTGCCAGCAGCGTGGTGACGTTGCCGCGGTCGGCCGCGGTGACCGGACCGATGGAGAGCGCGCCGAGGGTCAGGCGGCTGAACCCGACGTCGAAGCTGGCCGACAGCGCCGCGTTGTCGGTCTGGGCGCCAAACCCGCCCAGCGCGCCGGACAGGACGGCTCTTACGCGGCCCGCGTCGATGGCCGACGCGGCGGACGTCACGTTGAAGATCTGCGTCGCGCTGGAGGCGTCGACGTTGGGGCCGCCGGCGAAGAACGCGTTGGCGCCACCGATCGCGGCGCTGACGTCGGTGCCGGGGAAGGCGGGCGAGCCGTAGACGACCTGCGTCACGCCGGTCGAGACCGACCAGCCCGGCGGGGGGAACGTCGAGTTGGCGTCGGTCGCGGCCGGGCCCTGCTCCGCGGCGGGGTTGGCGAGCAGGTTGCCGGCGGGGACCAGCGGGCCGGCGGCCGAGGCGCCGCCCGCCGCCGTGAGGGTGGCCGCCAGGCATGCCCCCGTCGCGAGCAGCACACCCCGGCGCCGGCGGCCGTGTGCGGAGGGACCTTCACCGTTGCGGATCACGGATCGACACGCTCTCGTCTGGCCCGCGCGAACGCAAGCGCGTGACCCCCGGGATTTGCCGCCGCCGACCCCAGGGTTGCGCGCGCGGCGCGGTCGGAGCGACCTCATCGATCCACCGATGAGTTCCCGCGTCTGCGACGTTCTACGGCCCATGAGCACACTGCTGACCGACAAGACCGCGATCATCTACGGCGCCGCAGGCGGGATCGGGAGCGGCGTTGCGCGCACCTTCGCCCGCGAGGGCGCCACCGTCTTCCTCGCCGGCCGGACGCGCGCGACGCTGGAGGCACTGGCCGATGAGATCCGGGCCGCGGGCGGCCGCGCCGAGGTCGGCGTCGTCGACGCGCTCGACGAGGCGGCGGTCGACGCGCACGCCGAGGACGTGGCCGCGCGCGCCGGCTCGATCGACGTCTCGTTCAACCTCATCACCCGCGGGGACGTCCAGGGCGTGGCGCTGCTGGACATGGCCGCGCCCGACCTCACCCGCGCGGTCGTCGACGGGCTCACCTCGACGTTCTTCACCGCCCGCGCCGCCGGGCGCCGCATGGTCAGCCAGGGTTCGGGCGTGATCCTCGGGCTGACCAGCGGCTCGTCGCGCGGCGCCGCGCCGATGATGGGCAGCACGGGTCCGGCCGACGCCGCGACCGAGGTCTTCCTGCGCCACCTCGCGTCCGAGGTCGGCCCGCACGGCGTCCGCGTGGCCGGCATCCACACCGCCGCCGTCGCCGAGACGCTGACGCGGGAGAAGATCGAAGCCGTCGCGGGACCGGGTGGGCCCGACCCCGAGCAGATCCTCCAGGGCATCGCCGCGATGACGATGCTGCGCCGCCCGCCGGCGCTTGCCGACGTCGCCGAGACCGCAGCGTTCCTGGCGTCCGACCGCGCGGCGGGCATCACCAGCGGGATCGTCAACGTCACCTGCGGCCTGCTGGCCGGTTGACGGGGGTGACGACGATGCGCGCCACGACGACGACAACGCCGGCCGGCCCCGGCACCGCGGCAGCGGTGGCGGCGGCGCGGAGGGGGGACGAGGGGGCCTTCGCCGCGCTCGTCGCCCGCCACGAGCGCGAGCTGCACGTCCACTGCTACCGGATGGTCGGCTCGTTCCAGGAGGCGGAGGACCTCGTGCAGGAGACCTTCCTGCGCGCCTGGCGCGCGCGGGAGAGCCTCGGCGCCGACGCCCAGCTGCGCGCGTGGCTTTACCGGATCGCGACCAACGTCGCGCTCGACGCGCTGCGGCGCCGCAAGCGCCGTCTGACCACGTTGGGGTCCTTCGCCGAGGTCCCGTGGCTGCAGCCTTACCCCGACCGCCTGCTGGACGAGGTCGCCCCGCGCGAGGACGAGCCCGACGCCGTCGTGGTCGCCCGCGAGACCATCCGGCTGGCCTACATCGCCGTCATCCAGCTGCTGCCGCCGCGCCAGCGCGCCGCGCTGCTGCTACGCGACGTGCTCGGCTGGTCGGCCGAGGAGACGGCCGCCGCGCTCGAGACCTCCGTCGCGGCGGCCAACAGCGCCGTGCAGCGCGCGCGTGCGACGCTGCGCGCCGAGCTGCCGGGGCGCGACGAGGCGCCGTCGGCGACCGCGCTCAGCGCCGAGGACCGGCGCCTGCTCGCCGGCTTCATCGACGCGCACGAACGCGCCGACGCCGAGGCGTCGGTGGCGCTCGCGTGCGAGGACATCCGCGTCACGATGCCGCCGTTCCCCATGTGCTTCGACGGCCTGGCCGAGATCGCGCCGCTGATGACCGACGGCCTCACCGGGCCAGGCACCTGGCGACTGCTGCCGACCAGCGCGAACCGCCTGCCCGCCGCGGCGTGCTACCTCCGGCCGCACGGCGAGCGCACGTACCGCGCCTTCAAGATCGACGTGCTGCGCCCGCGTGACGGCCGGATCGCCGAGATCACGACGTTCGGCGCGGTGCTCTTCGACGCCTTCGGGCTGCCGGCGGTGCTTCCGGACCGCTGAGCTGATCGCTGTCGTCGCGGATCGGGTTGCCCGGTGGGCGCCA
>JAWVGD010000323.1:0-3974 GCA_033855515.1 Baekduia sp. | reverse complement strand
TCGCCGTCATCTCCTACCTCGTCTACAAGGGCATCGGCGCCTGGAGCTGGGACTTCTTCACGAAGGACCCGACCGGGAACTTCCTCGGCGACCAGGGCGGCGTCAGGAGCGCACTGCTCGGGACGATCGAGATGGTCGCCCTGGCGGCGGTCATCGCGATCCCGATCGGCTGGGGCGTCGGGCTGTACCTCGTCGAGTTCGGTCGCACGGGGCGCTTCGCCGCGACCGTCCGGTACTTCGTCGACGTCATGACCGGCGTGCCGTCGATCGTCTTCGGCCTCTTCATCTACGTGACCATGGTGGTCGGTGGGTGGGGCGGGGGCTCCTTCGCCGGCTGGAAGGGCTCGATCGCGCTGGCGCTCCTCATGCTGCCGGTGGTGACGCGCTCCGCCGAGGTCGTCCTGCTGCTGGTGCCCGACGGGCTGCGCGAGGCGGCCCTGGCGCTCGGCACACCGCGCTGGCGCGTGACGCTGCGCGTCGTGCTGCCGACGGCGCTGCCCGGCCTCGTGACCGGTTCGCTGCTGGCGGTCGCCCGCGCTGCGGGCGAGACGGCGCCGCTGCTGTTCACCGCCACGTTCGTCAACGGGACGACGTTCAACCTCGGCCAGCGCATGAACTCGCTGCCGGTGCAGATCTACACCGACGTCAGCTCACCCAACGACCAGCTGGTCCAGCGCGCGTGGGGCTCGGCGCTCGCGCTCGTGACCCTCATCCTTCTCACTACGCTGATCGCGCGGCTCGCCTCGCGCAGGAGTCGCATCTCGTGACCGACCCGGACGCCAAGACCATGGACGACAACCGCACGACCCCTTCCTCCTCGGGCGCCGGCGCGCCGCGCGCGCCGCTCCCCACGCGCGCCGACGGATCGGCGCAGGTCCTCGACGCCCCGGCCGGCAAGGTCGCGCCGAGCATCTCGGTCGTCGACCTCAACGCCTACTACGGCGCCGCGCACGCGATCAAGGACGTGTCGATCGAGTACGCGCCCAACCGCGTGACCGCGATGATCGGGCCGTCGGGCTCGGGCAAGTCCACCGTGTTGCGGTGCCTGAACCGCATGCACGAGGAGATCCCGGGTGCTCGCGCCGCCGGCAAGGTCCTTCTCGACTCCGACGACATCTACAGCCCGTCGGTCGACGTCGTCGCCGTGCGCCGTGCGATCGGCATGGTGTTCCAGAAGCCGAACCCGTTCCCGACGATGTCGATCGCCGACAACGTCGCCGCAGGCCTGAAGCTCAACGGCGTCAAGGGCGTCGACCTCAAGGAGCGCGTCGAGCAGTCGCTGCGCGGCGCGGGGCTGTGGGACGAGGTCAAGGACCGTCTCCACGAGCCGGGCATCGGCCTCTCCGGCGGCCAGCAGCAGCGGCTGTGCATCGCGCGCACCATCGCGGTCGAGCCGCAGGTCATCCTGATGGACGAGCCCTGCTCGGCGCTCGACCCGATCGCGACGCTGAAGATCGAGGAGCTCATCGAGGACCTCAAGCAGCGCTTCACGATCATCATCGTCACGCACAACATGCAGCAGGCCGCGCGCGTGGCCGACACCACGGCGTTCCTCCTCGCGGGCGAGCTGGTGGAGCACTCGGCGACCGACCAGGTGTTCACCAACCCGGCCGACCGCCGCACCGAGGAGTACGTCACCGGGAAGTTCGGCTGATGGCC
Organism: Baekduia sp.; assembly: GCA_033855515.1. Taxonomy (GTDB): domain Bacteria; phylum Actinomycetota; class Thermoleophilia; order Solirubrobacterales; family Solirubrobacteraceae; genus Baekduia. Next base: position 2,315 of record JAWVGD010000323.1, on the reverse strand, counting down.
GAGCGCACGCGCCAGCACTTCTCCGACGAGCTGCGCCGTGTCGAGGAGCAGGGCCTCGGCGGCCTCGACCTCGTGGCGGCCCAGCTCGACCGCGTCCTGGAGGCCCTCGAGCACCAGGACGTCGAGCTCGCCGCGATGATCATCGGCAACGACGACCTCATCGACGGCCGGTACCTGGAGGTCCATCAGGGGCTGCTGTCGCTGTTCGCGCTGCAGGCGCCGGTGGCCGGCGACCTGCGGATCGTGGCGGCGATGCTCCACGTGATGAAGAACATCGAGCGCATGGGCGACCAGTGCGTGAACATCGCGAAGACGATCCCGCTGACCGGCCACGAGCCGCCGGTGCGCGAGGAGGTCCTCGAGCGGATCCTGCGGATGGGGCGGGCGGCTCGCACCGAGGTCACCCAGGCAAAGACCGCGTTCGCGACGCGCGACGTCGCCCTGGCCGAGGACCTCGTGCGCCAGGACCGCTGCATCAACGCGCTCAACCGCGAGATCTTCCAGCTGGCGATCGACGTCGGCACCGACCCCGACACCCGCGAATGGGCGATGCACATGGTCATGGTGGCCCGGGCCATCGAGCGGATCGGCGACAACGCCGTCGACATCGGCGAGCAGACCGCGTTCGTGGTCACGGGCCTGTTCCGGGAGTTCTCGGACTCGTCGCACCCCGCGCCGCTGCCCTGAGCGGTCGTCCTGCCGCGGATTGCCCGCTCTGTGCGGCTTTCGGGTTGTGAAGATCCCGTGACCGGGGGACGGGTTTGGGCGACGACCGTCGTGTTGGACCCATACACTCGTCTCTTGTGACGACGGAACGTGGCACTTCGGCCCAGCCGCTTCGGCTGGCCGTCATCGACACCGACTCGGGCTTCCTCCAAGTTCTGGACAAGCGGCTCGAGCGCCTTGGCTGGGAGCACCGCACGCTGGGCTCCGCAGTCCCGGTCGAGACCATCGTGGCGATGCGCCTCAGCGCGCTGGTGGTCGACCTCGCGATCCTCGGCCCGAGCGGGTGGGACTACCTCGAGCGCGTGACGGCCGAGCTTCCCGGCCTCGGCGTCATCGTCTGCACCGGCCAGTCGACGGTCGCCCAGCGCGTCCGCGGGCTCCGGCTGGGTGCCGACGACTGGCTTGCCAAGCCGTGCCATCCCGAGGAGCTCATCGCGCGGGTCGAGGCGGTGGTGCGGCGGCGCCGCCGCTCGGACGCCCGTCAGGAGCGCGGCCCGGTCGCGGCCGGCGAGCTGGAGATCCGCTCCGATCGCTTCCAGGCCTTCGTGGCCGGCGTCTCGGTCGACCTCACCCGCCGCGAGTTCGAGCTCATCGAGCTGCTCGCCGGGTCCGAGGGCCGCGTCCTCGAGCGCGAGGAGATCTACCAGCGGGTGTGGGGCTACGCGATGGCGCGCGGCGACCGCTCGGTGGACGTCTTCGTGCGCAAGCTGCGCCAGAAGCTCGAGAAGGCCTCGGCCGACTGGCGCTACATCCACACGCACTTCGGTGTCGGCTACCGCTTCGCGGCCGAGCCGGTCGACGGCAGCGAGCCCGCGCGCCGCGAGGCCGAGGCCGCGGTGGCCGAGCCGGCCGACGCGCCCGCGCCGGCGACCGTCCGCTTCGGCGACGAGGACTCCCTCGCCTCCGAGCTGCGCGCGCTCACGTCGTAGCGCGCGCCCGGCGGCGGTACCCTTGGCGGCCTCGTGAACCCGAAGATCGTCCGCAACGTCCTGATCATCGTGGCCATCGCCGCGGTGGTGGCCTTCCTGCCGGGTGGCGGGAGCGGCGCCAGCGTCGTCGGAGGGCTGCTGTCGATCGGGATCACCGTCATCTTCGTGCTGCTCGGCGTGCGCTTCTACCGCGAGAACCGCGTCGCGATCTTCTCGCTCGGCGACAAGCACCGGGCGCTGCTGTACGGGGCGCTGGGCGCGATCATCATCGCCCTGGCGGGCCGTGGGCAGCTGATGAACACCGGCGCCGGGACAGCCGTGTTCTTCGTGTTGTTGCTCGGAGCGGTCGGCGCGCTGTACGCGGTGTGGCAGCACCACCGCTCCTACGGGTACTAGAGCGCGCGGGCGAAGCGACCGGCCGGGGCGACCGGGCGGGGTGGGCGCCGTGAGGCCGCTCGTGGCTCGGGCGGCATGGCCGGCCGGCGTGCGCCATCGCAGCTGCTCCGCACATTCGTGACAGCTGCGCGTCGTTTCGTCACGCGCCCCCCGCCATCGTCTTCGCCATGGACAGGGCGCGTGGGGAGGAGGGGCAGGCAGCGGTCGAGTTGGTCGCCCTGCTCCCGCTGCTGGCGGTCATCGCGCTGGCGGCGTGGCAGGCGG
>JAWVGD010000322.1:0-5593 GCA_033855515.1 Baekduia sp. | reverse complement strand
GGCTCGACGATCCCCAGGCCACGGCCGTCGCCCAGCAGGCGTGCGACCTTGTACAGGTCCCCGCACGCGTCGGGGTCGCTGGAGCCGCGCCCGACGAGCACGACCGCGGTGGTCGCGGGGTCGGCGTCGCCCAGCTCGGCGCGGATGCGGTCCTCGGCGACCGCGAGCACCGCGGGGTCGATGCCGAGGTCGCGGCCCAGCCGGAACCGCACGCCGGGGTGGCGGCCGCGGGCCCGCTCCAGCGACGCGGGCCCGTCGTTCTTGAGGTGCCCGGCGGCGAGCAGCACGAGGGGGACCGAGACGACGTCGCGCGGCCCGCGCGCCACGAGACGGTCGACGGCGGCGTCGACCAGCGGCTCGGCCAGCTCGATGAACCCGGTCTCGATGGGCAGGGCGCCGGCGGCTTCGCGGACGAGGCCGGCCAGCGCGTGGAACTCGGCCAGGCCGTCGGCATCGCGCGTGCCGTGGCCGACGATGAGCAGCGCGGCGGTGTCCAGCGCCGCGGCCGTCGGGGCGCTCATGCGAGTCCTCCGCGCGCGGCGGCGGTGGCGGCCAGCGCGGGCAGCGCCGCGGCGACGGTCAGCGCCAGCGCGCGGCCGGTCGCCTCCCGGGCCAGGCCGACGCTCGGCATGCGCCCGTCCCAGCCGCGGGCGAGCATCGCGCCGTGGACGCGCTCGCCGCGGTTCAGGCTGCGGACGGCCAGCGTGCCCGTCGACTGGGCGACGGCGCGGGCCTGCCAGAGCCAGCGGGCGTCGTGGCCGCGGGCGACGCGCGCGGTGTTGACGCGGCGCAGCTCGTCGAGGACGACCTGGAGGTAGCGCACCGCCAGCGCGCCGATCGCGGTGAACGTCGGCGGAACGTGCAGGCGCTCGAGGCCCGCGATGATCTCGGGCGCGGGCGTCGTGGCGCTCAGCACGCCGGTGGCGAGGACCACGAGCGTCGCCTTGGCGGCGATCGCACCGGCCAGGAGGAGGCCGTCGTGCCCGGCCACGAGCGGCAGGACCACGACGAACGCGACGAACGGCACCTCGACGACGAGCCGCAGCAGGAGGCCGCGCGCGGGCACGCGCCCCCACGCGGCGAGGCCGAGGACGACGACGAGATCCACCGCGTAGGGCCACGCGGCGCCCCGCGGGACGAACGCCACGCTCAGCGCGAAGAGCAGCAGCGCCACGACCTTGGCGTCGGGCGGGGCGTCGTGCAGCGCCGTGCGGATCTCGGCGACGACCTGCTCGCCGTGGGCGGCGCCGCTCAAATCCGGCTCCCGCGCGCGCCGTCGCGGCCGGGCGTGACCAGGACGGTCGAGAAGTACGGTGCCGGGCCGGCGTCCCGGGTTGCGGCGCAGACGACCTCGCCGGCGAGCCCGAGGTCCGTGCCGACCGCCGCCTCGGCCTCGCGCCCGGCGGCCCGGACGACCTCGAGCAGCCGCGGCAGCTGACGGCCGCCCTTGTAGATCACGACGGTCTCGAAGGTCTCCAGCGCGGCGCGGACGCGGGCCTCCCCGGCGGTCCAGGGCACGAGGGCGATGCCGTCGGTGCCCTCGGCGAGCATCGCGCCCGTCCGCGCGGCGAGGTCCTGCATCGCCGTGATGCCGGGCACGGTCCGGATCGCGACGCCGGGCACCAGCGCGGCGACCGTGTGCGAGATGTAGGCGAACGTCGAGTAGACCGCGGGGTCGCCGAGCGTCGCGAACGCCGCGGTGCCGCCGCCGCGGACGACCGCGGCGATGGCGGCGCCGGCGGCGTCCCAGCGCGCGTCGCGCGCGTCGGCGTCGGTCATCGCGAAGTCCAGGCGAGCGAGCCGCTCGGGCGCGACGTGGGCGGCCACGACGGCCTCGGCGCGGCCGGCGCCGCCGGCGCTGGTCGTGGTCGCCGGGAGGTACACGCGATCCGCGTCGCGCCGCTCACGCACGGGCTTCAGCGTCAGGTGCTCGGGATCGCCGGGGCCGACGCCGACGCCGACGAGCACACCCCCGCCGATCATCCCTCGGCCCCCTTGCCCGCGGCGCCCGCCCCGCGAGCCGCCGCCGCCAGCCGCGTCGCCACGGCGGGCGTCGCCGCCCAGTGCGTGTGGAGGTAGCTGGCGTGCACGCCGCCGAGGACGTGGCCTTCGACGCGCTCGGTCCCCCGCGCGCGCAGCGTCCAGGCGGGCGTCGCCGCCGCGGGTGGATCCATCGAGCTGTAGTGGAACTCGTGGCCGCGCGTGACCGTGCCGGCGGGCCACGCCGGATGGTCGCCGGCCGCCACCGCCTCGCGGTAGCCGAGCGACAGCCGCTCCCCCATCCGCGCGCGGCCCGCGACGACGTCGCACATCGCGCGCCCGTCGAGCTCGGTCGACAAGTACAACAACCCGCCGCATTCGGCGAGGATCGGCTTGCCGGCGCGGGCGAACGCGGCGACCTCGGCGCGCAACGCCCAATTGGCCGAGAGCTCCTCGCCGAAGACCTCCGGGAACCCGCCGGCCAGCAGCAGCGCGCCGCAGCGGGCGGGCAGCTCCTCGTCGGCGAGCGGGTCGAAGGGGACGAGCTCGGCGCCGGCGGCGCCCAGCAGCTCGTGGTTCTCCTCGTAGCGGAACGAGAAGGCCGGCCCGGCCGCGACGGCGATCCGCGCGTCGGCGGTCGCGCCGCCCTCGGGCTCCGGGCTCCACGCGTCGCCGGTCAGCGCCGTCGCGGTGCGTGCCAGCGCGACCACGGCCGTCAGATCGACCCCGTCGCGCACCACGTCGGCGAGCGCGTCCAGCGTCCGGCGCGCATGGGCCTCCCGCTCGACGGCGGGCACCAGTCCGAGGTGGCGCTCCGGCGTCGCGAGCTCCGCGTTGCGGCGCAGGACCCCGAGCACCGGCACCCCGGTGGACGCGAGCGCTGCGCGCAGCAGCTCCTCGTGCCAGTCCGAGGCGACGCGGTTGAGCACCACGCCGCCGAGCCGCAGGCCGGGGTCGAACGTCGCGAAGCCGTGGACGATCGCGCCGACCGAGCGCGCCATCGCGCTGGCGTCGACCACCAGCACCACCGGTGCGCCCAAGAGCTTGGCGACCTGCGCGGTCGAGGCCAGCTCGCCGCCGCCCGACGCCCCGTCGAAGAGGCCCATGACTCCTTCGACCACCACCAGGTCCGCGCCGGCCCCGCCGTGACGCGCCAGCGGCGCGATGAGCTCCGGGCCCGCGAGGAACGCGTCGAGGTTGCGCCCCGGCCGGCCGCACGCCAGCCGGTGATAGCTGGGGTCGATGAAGTCCGGGCCGACCTTGAACGGCGCGACCGTGTGCCCGGCGCGCGACAGCGCCGCCATGACGCCGCAGGCCACGGTCGTCTTCCCGACGCCGGAGTGCGTCCCGGCGATGACGATCCGCCCGGGCGCGCCGGCGGCGGTCATGCGGCCACCTCGGCGATCGGCGCGAACGGCGCGTCCCACACCCGCGCGTGGGCGACGAGGCGCTCGTGCAGCCGCACGGCGCCCGTTCGCGGCACCCCGCGGCCGCCGAGGACGAGCGGCACCGGATCGGCGTGGTGGAGACCCGTCTCGACGCACGTCGCGTGGTCGCTGGTGACCGCGAGCACGCCGCCGGCCTCGTGCATCGCGCGCATGAGCGGCCGGATGACGTCGGCATCGGCGGCCTCGAGCATCGCGACCTTCCCGATCCGATCGCGGTGGTGGGCGGCCTCGTCGGCACCGCCGACGTGCACCACGACGGTCGAGGCCGCCGGCAGCGCGTCGAGCGCGGCGCGCGTCTTGGCCCACAGGTCGCTGCCGACGTCGCCGGTCGCGCCCCGCGGCGTGATGACCTGCGCGCCGAGCAGCCGGCCGCAGCCCGCGGCGGCGCCCGGCGCGGCGATGACGACCGTCTCGTGGTCGAGGATCGGCGCGAGCTCCTCCCCGTCGGCCCAGACGTGGGTCGCCAGCGCGGCGACCTCGCCGATCGCGGGGCGCTCGGCGCCGACGGCGAGGAAGCGATGGCCCCGCAGGTGGCGGATGTCATGGTCGGGCAGGCGGTGCGACAGGTCCGGCGCGACGAGCAGCGCCTCGGCCGTGACGCCGCGGCGGCCGTCGTGGTGATGGAGGTCCAGGCGCCAGGCGCCCGCGCCCGCGGGCACCTCGATGCCGGCGGCGGCGGCCTCGATCGGCCCACGGCCGACCTGCGCGCGCGGCGCGGCCCCGAGCAGCGTCGGGATGCCGATCTCGCTGCCCGGCGACAGGCCGGCGGGCGTGGTGGCGACGCGCGCCACGGTCCCGCCGGCGCAGAGGGCGTCGAGCGCCGGCATCTGCGCCGCCTCCAGCGTCGACGGCCACGGCCAGACCGGCTCGGCGGCGCCGTCGAGGATGACGAGGACCCGCTTCGCGCCGCTCACCATTCGATGCCCTGCTGGGCGCGGATCCCGGCGTCCATCGGATGCTTGACCTTCTGGACCTCGGAGACCAGGTCGGCCACGGCGACGAGCGACTGCGGGGCGTCGCGCCCGGTCACGACGACGTGCTGGAACCCCGGGCGGTCGCGCAGCGTGGCAACCACATCATGTTCGTCGATCCACCCGTACTTGATCGGGTAGGTCAGCTCGTCGAGCAGCAGGAACTCGTAGCGCTCCTGCGCGAGGCACTCCTTGACGTGCTCCCAGCCGAGCCGCGCCAGCTCGGCGGACTCCTCGATGTCGCGGGAGATCCACGACCAGCCGTCGCCCATCTTCTCCCAGTCGATGCCGCCCAGCGCCCGGGCGGCCTTGGCCTCGCCGACCTTCCACTTGCCCGACTTCAGGAACTGGAAGACGCCGCAGCGGTAGCCACGCGCCCAGGACCGCAGGAGCATCCCGAACGCCGACGTGGACTTGCCCTTCCCGTGGCCGGTGACGACGATGAGCAGTGGGCGGTCGCGCGGCTTGCGGCGGAGCGGCTCGGCCGAGCCCTGGTCGTCGGGCGTGTGGGCGGTGTCGGTCACGCGGCGCTCCGGGCGGTCGGGGTGGTCATGGCGCGCAGCCGGGCGGCGAGCGTGCCGGCGGCGTCGGCGGGCGCCGCGTGCGGGTCGAGCTCCAGCACGGCGCCGCCGGCGGCGGCGGCGATGCGGCGGGCGCCGCCGAGGCGGACCGGCCCTTGCTCGCCGTCGACGACGACGAGCTGGACGCCGCCGCGGGCCAGCGCCGCGGCGGCGGCGACCGGATCGGCGCCGGCGTTGGCGCGCCCGTCGGAGACCAGGACGACGACCGCGGCCCGGTCGGGCTCGCGCAGGCGCTCGCGGCGGACGACGTCGGCCGCCAGCGCCAGCCCGGCGGCGATCGGCGTGCGCCCGCCCGTGGGCAGCGCGCGCAGGGCGGCGGCGGCGTGGTCGACGGCGCCGGTCGGGGGCAACGGGAGCTCGGCGCCGGACCCGCGGAACGTGATCAGGGCGACGCGGTCGCGCCGCTGGTACGCGTCGCCGAGCAGCGCCAGGACCGTGCCCTTCACCAAGGCCATGCGCTTGCGCGCACCCATCGAGCCGGACGCGTCGACGCACAGGATCACGAGCGCGCCCTGCTTGCCCTCCCGCAGCGCCGAGCGCAGGTGCTCCGGCGCGACGCGCCCGCCGCGGGCGGCGACGAGCGTCGGCACGATCGCGATGTCGTCCTCGCCGT
>JAWVGD010000321.1:0-5236 GCA_033855515.1 Baekduia sp. | reverse complement strand
GCGGGAGACACCGCGCCCGTCTCGCGGGGCCCGGTCGCGCACGGGGCTTCCGCGCCCGTGGCCGGACGGGCGCCGGTGCCCCGGTGCCCCGGGGCCGGCCTTGTGGCCGGTGCCATCATGGAGGCGTGCGCCGTCGGCCGACCCTGGTTGCCGAGACCGGGCCGACCAAGGCCACCGCCGCCCTTCCCGACGAGGTCGACCCCCGGCGGCTGGTGCGCCGGGCGGTGCAGGTCATCGTGCTGCTTGCGGTCCTGGTGCTCGTGGCCGTGCTGGCCCCCGGCCTCAGCCAGGTGCGCGACCGGCTCGCGGACGCGTCGCCGGGCTGGCTTGCGCTCGCCGTGGTCCTCGAGGTCCTGTCCTCGTTGTCCTACGTGTTGATGTTCCGGCCCGTGTTCTGCTCGATCATGCCGTGGCGCTCGGCGGCCGAGGTCGGGCTCTCGGAGGTCGGGACCGGCTCGATCATCCCGGCCTCGGGCGCCGGCGGGATCGCCTTGGGCGCGTGGGTCCTCTCGCGCGCCGGGATGTCGCCGCAGACGATCGCTCGGCGCTCGGTGGCGTTCCTCTTGCTCAAGAGCTCGGTGAACTTCGCGGCGGTGACGGTCGTCGGCCTGCTCGTCTTCCTCGGGGTCCTCGGGCCGCCGCAGCCGGTCTGGTTGACGTTGGTGCCCGCGGTGCTGGCCGCGGTCGCCATCGCGCTGGTCGCGCTCGTCGGCCGGCTGCCGGCGGGCCGGCCGCGGCGGCCCGGCGATGGCCGGGTGCGCCGGCTGTGGGCGCAGTCGCGGTCGGCGCTCGTGACCGGCGTTGCCGAGGCGGGCAAGCTGCTGCGCCGCCACGACCCGCTGCTGATCGTGGGGATCGCCGGCTACTGGGCCTGGGACAACCTCGCGCTGTGGGCGACGTTCCATGCCGTCGGCTACGCGCCGGGGACGAGCGTGATCCTGTTGGCGTACTTGATCGGGCAGCTCGGCGGCCTGTTGCCGATCCCCGGCGGCGTCGGCGGCATCGACGGTGGCCTCATCGGCACCTTCGTCGTCTTCGGCACGCCGGCGGCCGCGGCCACCGCCGCGGTGCTGGCCTACCGGATCATCCTGTTCTGGATCCCGCTGCTGCTCGGCGCGGTGGCGTTCATCTCCCTGCGCCGCAGCATGGCCCGGCCGGCCGGCTTCATCCCGTGCGCGGACTGACGGTCTCGCGCACGACCGCCCGTGCGTCCTTGTCCTCGCGCAGGCCGAGGAAGCGCGGATGGCGCAGCCGCCCGGCGGTCGTCCACTCGGTGAAGGCGACCTGGGCGACGAGCTCGGGCCGCACCCAGGTCGCGGTGCGCTCGCGGATGGCGGCCGGGTCGGCGAACGGGCAGTCGTCCTGGCGGAGCTCGCGGAGCCGGCGGGCGAGGGCGTGGAGGGTCGCCTCGTCGAAGCCGGTGCCGACCTTGCCGGCGTAGCGGAGGTCGTTGTTGTCGTCGTAGTAGCCGAGCAGGAGCGCGCCGAACTCGCTGCGCGAGCCCCTGGGCGCGGTAGAGCCGCCGATCACCAGCTCCTGGCCCTGCTCGCACTTGAGCTTGAGCCAGTCGCGGGAGCGCCGGTCGGTGTAGCGGCTGTCGGCGCGCTTGGCGATCAGACCCTCCCAGCCCTTGTCGCAGGCTTCGCGGAACAGCGCCTCGCCGTCGCCGTTGCGATGGGTGGAGAAGCGCAGCGACGGATCGTCGAAGTGCAGCGCCGAGCGCAGCAGGCGCTTGCGCGTCCGCAGCGGCAGCGCGCGGACGTCCTGGCCGTCGAGCCACAGCACGTCGAAGATGTAGAAGAAGACCGGGACGCGGGTGCGGCCGCGCTGCGCCAGCCGCGCGAAGCTCGTCTGGCGGCCGTCGAAGGCGACGACCTCGCCGTCGACCGCGAAGCGCTGTTGGGGCTGGGCCTCGAGCGCCGCGGCGATCTCGGGGAACCGGCCGTTGAACGACAGGTCGTTGCGCGACAGCAGCGTCACGGGACCGCCGTCGCGGACGGCGACGCAGCGGACGCCGTCGAGCTTGCGCTCGAAGATCCAGTCCGGGTCGCTGAACCGGGCGTCGGTGAGGACCGCCTTCATCGCGCCGGCGTGCTCCGGCGCGGGCGCGGGCCGCAGGAGCGCGCGCTCGTCGCCGGCCAGTGCCGCCAGCGGCGGCGTGATGGTCTCGGCCATAGGCGGTCCCTACCCGTGACGGAGTGGCACCGATCGGGTACACGCACGCCATGGCCGGGAGAGCGAACGCGACCAAGCGACCGAGGCCGCAGGCCCGTCCGGCCGGCTCGGCCGGGCGCGAGCAGCAGGCCGCGCAGCACGCCGAGGCCGTGCGGGAGAAGGTCCAAGCCCGCCGCGAGCAGGCCTCCGGCGCCGCCGGATGGATCGCCGACCGCGCCGGGGACTGGTCCCTCGACGGCCAGGACCAGAGGTTCATGGAGCTCCAGAAGTACTTCTGGAATCCGTTGATGGACTACTACTTCCGCATGGAGATCGAGGGCTGGGAGCAGCTGCCCGAGCCGCCCGTCCTCGTGGTCGGCGTCCACTCGGGCGCGCCGTTCGTGTGGGACGCGTGGACCGTCGGGATCCAGTGGTGGCGGCGCTTCGGGCAGGAGCGGATCCTGCACGGGACCGCGCACGACGCCCTCATGGCCGCCCCCGGGATCGGCGCCTACTTCCGCAGCATGGGCGTGCTTCCGGCGGCACCGGATTCGATCGCCGCCGCGCTGGCCGCGGGCCGCGACGTGGCGCTGTGGCCGGGCGGCGAGGTCGACTCGCTGCGCCCGTGGACCGACCGCGACAAGGCGGTGCTCGCCGGCCGGACCGGGTTCATCCGGATGGCGATCAGCGCGGGCGTGCCGATCGTGCCCGTCGCGACCGTCGGCGGGCCCGACTCGATGCCGGTGCTGTCCAGCGGCCGGCGGCTCGCCAAGGTCCTGCAGCTCGACCGCATCGCGCGGCTGAAGGTCTTCCCCATCGCGCTGAGCGCGCCGTGGGGGATCGCGCCCGCCGCGCTGCCCGAGATCCCGCTGCCGACGAAGATCCGCACCGCGTTCCAGGAGCCGATCGAGCTCGACCACGACCCCGAGCGGGCCGGCGACGACGCGTACGTCCAGGAGAAGTACGACGAGGTCCGCGGGAGCATCCAGCGCGGGATCGACCGCCTGGCCCGCCGCCGGGCGTTCCCCGTCTTCGGGTGACGCCCGGCGACGCGGTCGGCTAGCGGTCGTTGACGTTGCCCGCCACGAACTGCGGACGGAGCTGGAAGAGCTGCGGGTCCTGCGGGTCGACCGTGAGGCTCACCCAATGGGTGTTGGCCGCACCGAACGTCTCCAAGCGCGTGAACTTCTCGACGACCTGCCCGTTGTCGTAGTTCAAGGGCTTGTCGATCTTGAGGTAGTGGCTGTCGCCGTGGACGAGCAGCGACTGGCCGGGGAACGCGAGCACCTGCTTGCGCAGCTCGGCGGTCAGCGCCGTCTGGCCGTCGTACTGCAACGGCTGCAGCTTCTGCTCGTTGTTGAAGTTCGGGTCGGCCTGCCAGGTGACCACGACGCCGCGGGCGCCGATCTGCTGGGCCTTGGCGTAGGACTCCTGCAGCCAGTGGACGTTCGCGGCCAGCCGGGCGTCGTGCTCGGCCGCCTGGCGCGCGATCTCGGCGTCCGGGCGGTTCTCGCCATCGACGCCGGCGTGCGGCAGGTTGTCGTTGGACCCCTGGAAGTTCAGCGTGACGTACAGCACCGGGCCGGCGGTCCACCGTGCGTTCTCGGGATAGCCCGTGTAGCCGGGCTCGGAGCTCTCGCGCTCCACGCGCATCGGCTTCGCACCGAGCGTGAGGTCGGTCGGGAAGAACGTCTTGCGCTCGAAGGCCAGGCGCTCCTCGGGATCGAAGCCGCCCGTCCCCGGCCCGTAGCGGCCCCAGCAGTCGGTCCAGTCGTTGTCGCCGGGCGTCACCACGACCGGGAAGCGCAGGGAGTTGAACGCGTCGCGGCTCTGGGTGTAGAGCTCGTCGGTGCAGGCTCCGTCGCCACCGGCCTTCAGGTCGCCGTCGAAGACGGCGAAGGCCGGGCGTGCCTTGTTCATGTCCGCCAGCAGGCGCGGATACTCCGCCTTGCCCGCCGCGCCGTAGGGCACGTCGCCGAACAGGCCGACGGTGTAGGACTGGCCGAATCCCGAGCCGATGCCGGCGGAATCGTCGCCTCCGCCGTTGCCCGACCGACCGCCACCGTGATCGGCGACCGCCGCGGTGCTGACCACTGTTGCGGCGATCACGGCCGCAGCCGCGGTCAAACGCTTGTACCTGTACATGTAGACCTCCGAAGACCTTCGAGAGCGGACGGCTCGAACCTATGGCCCGGCCCGCGCCTGGTCGTTGCCGAGCTGTTGCCCGGTCGTGGTCATGTGGAGAAGATCCGTCTCGTCGACGCGGCGGCCGCCGCGTCGCTAGGAGCGTGGGTCCCGAATCCGCCGCGGGTTTCGCCCCCTGGGCGAACACCCGCATGGGAACCTGGCCCTCTGGGCCAGTGTTCCCCCTAGGCCGGCGGCATCGAGAACGTGAACATGCGGTCGGCGGCGATGCGCGCGTACACCGGCCCGGAGTCGAGGAACTCCTCCCATTCCGGGCCGTAGCGCGGGACGTAGATGTCCAGCAGCGTCTGCCGCAGCCCGGCGCCCTCCTCCCCCCCGATGTCGACCGCGGTCGCGGTCCCGTGCACGCTCACGGAGAGCTCCTCACCGGGCAGGTGGGTGGCGCTGACCGCCGGCCGGGCCTGGATGTGGCGGAAGCGCACCGAGTCGGGCGCCGAGCCGAAATGGAACGAGCCGCGATGGAAGATGCCGTCGACCGGGCCGACGACCGGCCGGCCGTCGGCCGTGACGGTGGCCAGCGACAGCAAGCACATCCCGTGGAGCCGCTGGACCACCTGCTCGGCGCTCAGCCGGCGTTCAGGGGTGTGGATCCTGAGCAGGTGCACGCCGGCTGCGGCGTAGCTGCGGTCCAGCAGCGCCTGCAGCGCCACCAAGTCCTCCTTGGTCTCGTGCACAGAGGCATTGAACCACCGGGCGCGGCGGCCCGCGGACCCTGACCCGCCGGGCTCAGACCAGCGCCAGCAGCGCGCCGGCGACCGCGTCCGGTTGGCTCAGCGCGTTGAGGTGGCCTCCCGGCAGGACCAGCGGCTCGAGGCCGAGCCGCTCCGCTGCAACGCGCTGCTGGAAGGTCAGTGGGAAGAAGCGGTCGCCGTGGGCG
>JAWVGD010000320.1:0-6346 GCA_033855515.1 Baekduia sp. | reverse complement strand
TTCGCGCTCGACGGCGCGCAGCCGTGGTCGATCGAGCCGTGGCGGGAGCCGGCGGCGGCTGAGGCGCGGGTCGCGGCGTAGGCGCCGCGTCGGCTAGAACCCCCGGCGTTCCCGTGCGTGCACGAGGCGCGGGTCGCGCTCGGCCGCAACGCGCCGCATGCTCCACGCCCGCACGAGGAACAGCGCCACGAGGATCCCGACCGCGATCGTCACGCCGAGCACGTCGCCCGGCGAGAAGGCGCCCAGCGCCGCGAAGAACGCGTACGCGGCGATCACCCCGATCGCCAGCGCCCAGAACGCGTCCACGACGGAGCGCGCAAAGGACGGGTGGTTGCGCATCGGATGAGGCAGGTGCACGGCGGACACGTGAGACCTCCTGGTGGTGGCGAAGTGGCTCGTGTCGATCGTAACGAGCCGTTGGCCCGGGCTCAAGACGTCCAAGCAGGCCCGGCTGGGAACGTGGGTCCCTAGCGCTTCGCGGGTTTCGCCCCCTGGGCGAACACCCGCAAGGGAACCTGGCCCTCTGGGCCAGTGTTCCCCCTAGTCGCGGACGATGAGCACCACGCCGGCGGCCAGCAACAGGATGCCGGCCACCCGCCCGAGGCTCACCGGGTGGCGCGCCACGCCGAAGAGGCCGAGTTGGTCGATGAGGACCGCGACGCTCAGCTCGCCGGCGATCGTCGCCGCGATCACGCCGCCGGTGCCGAGCGGGCGCACCGCCACCAGCGCGACCGTCACGTAGCCCGCGCCGAGGACGCCGCCGGTGAGGTAGACCCAGGACGACACGTGCCGCGCCTCGCCGATCGCCGCGAGGCCGCCGCCGCTGACGGCGGCCGCCACGAGCAGGACGACGGTGCCGATGACGAAGGAGACGAAGGCGCCCTGGATCGACCCGACGTGGCTTCCGAGCTGCGAGTTGATCGGCGACTGCAGCGCGATGAAGCCCCCGGCGACGACGGTCAGGACGACCGCAGTCGTGCGATCCATCCCTACTTGGCCTCCATCCAGTTCTGCCCGACCCCGGCGTCGACGGAGAGCGGCGGCACACGGTCGCCCCACGGCGCGACCATCTCGCGCTCGACGAGCGCCTTGACCGCGTCGGCCTCCTCGGGCGGGCCTTCGAAGAGCAGCTCGTCGTGGATCGTCAGGATCATCCGGGTGGCCATGCCCGACTCGACCAGCGCGCGGTGCACGCCGATCATCGCGAGCTTCATGACGTCGGCCGCCGTGCCCTGGATGACGGTGTTGACCGCCAGCCGCTCACCCAGCGTGCGCACCTGGTAGTTGCGCGCCCGCAGCTCGGGGATCTGGCGGCGACGGCCGAACAGCGTCGTGACGTAGCCGCGCTCCTTGGCCTCCTCGATCGTCGCGGCCATGAACTCGGCCACCTTCGAGAAGCGCGCGAGATAGGCGTCGATGAACGCCTTGGCCTCCTCGCGCGGGATGTTGAGGCGGTCGGCGAGACCGTAGTCGCTCAACCCGTACACGATCCCGTAGTTGATCATCTTGGCCTTGGAGCGGTCGCCGGGCGTCAGCTGCTCGGGTGGCTTGCCGAACACCTGGGACGCCGTCGCGGTGTGGACGTCCTCCCCGCGGACGAAGATCTCCTCCAGGACCGGCTCGCCGGCGATGAACGCCATGACGCGCAGCTCGACCTGCGAGTAGTCGGCCGCCACGAGCACGTTGCCGGGCGCGGCCTCGAAGCAGCCGCGGATCTCACGGCCCAGCTCGGTGCGCACCGGCACGTTCTGCAGGTTCGGGTTCGTCGACGACAGCCGGCCGGTCGTGGCGACGGCCTGCACGAACGTGGTGTGGATGCGGGACGCGCCGTCGGCCAGCTGCGGCAGCACGTCGAGGTAGGTCTTCATGAGCTGGTTGAGCTCACGCCAGCGCTCGATCAGGGGGATGATCTCGTGCTCGTCGCGGATCGCCTGCAGGACGCGTGCGTCGGTCGAGAACCCCGTCTTGCCGCGGCGCTTGCGCGACAGGCCGAGCTTGTCGAAGAGGATCGCGCCGAGCTGCTGCGGCGACCCGATGGTGAACTCGGTCTCGGCCAGGCGGAAGATGTCGCGCTCGAGGTCGGCGATCTCGTCCTGGACGCGCCCGCGGATCACCGCCAGGCGCTCCTGGTTGAGGCGCACGCCCGCGAGCTCCATGTCGCGCAGCACCGCCACGAGGGGCAGCTCGACGTCCTGGAGCAGCGACATGAGCCCGCGCTCGGTGAGCTGCTCGCGCTGCCAGGCCGCCAGGGCCTGGCCCAGCGCGGCATCGGCGGCGAGCGGCTCGGCCGCCTCGGTCTTGAGCCCGCGCTCCTCGCAGATCTCGGCGAACGGGAAGCCGCGCCGGGCGGGCTCTAGCAGGTAGGCGGCCAGCAGCGTGTCGTGCGCGAGGTTCGCCGGGACGGTGCCCCAGGCCTTGGCGTCGTGCGCGATCACCGGACGGTCGCCGAGCGCGGCGGCCAGCTCGGCGGGGTCCTCGACCGTGCCGGTGACGGCCTCCTCCCCCACGACGGCGCCGAAGCGCCACACGGGCTCCTCGGCGAGCAGCTGGCCCTCGGGGATCAGCGGCGCCTCCAGCGCGATCGTGATCTCCGACCCCGCCGGCCCGAGCGCGCGCACGGCGGCGACGTCGCCGTCGCGGACCCGGACGCGGACCGTGGCGGCCTCGGCCGGGATCGACGCGGGCACGCCCGCGTCGTCGTCGGCGGCCAGGGCGTCCTCCAACCGGGCCAGCGGCGCGCGCAGCTCGAACTGCCGGAACACCTCGCGCAGCTTGGAGCGATCCGGCGCGCGGGCGGCCTCGTGGACGGGGTCGATGTCGACCGGGACGTCGCGCATGATCGTCGCCAGCTGTTTGGAGATCCGGGCGTCCTCGGCGTGGTTGACGAGGTTCTCCTTGCGCTTGGCGCCCGAGATCTCGGCCACCGAGGCGAGCACCGTCTCGAGGTCGCCGAAGCGCTGCAGCAGGTCGGCGGCGGTCTTGTCGCCGATGCCCGGGACGCCGGGGATGTTGTCGGACGTGTCGCCCTTGAGCCCGTAGAAGTCCGGGATCGCGTGCGGCGGGATGCCATAGCGGTCCACCACGGCCTGGTGGTCGTAGAGCTTGGTGTCGGTGATGCCGCGGCCCGTGGCCATCACGCGCACGCGCGACTCGGGATCGATGAGCTGGAAGATGTCGCGGTCGCCGGTCACGACGACGACGGGAACGTCCTGCTCGCGAGCCTTCTCGGCGATCGAGGCGATGACGTCGTCGGCCTCGTAGCCGTCGACCTTCACGTTGCGGTAGCCGAAGGCCTCGACCAGCGGGGCGAGGTGCGGCCACTGCTCCTTGAGGAGGTCGGGCCGCGACTGGCGCGTGGACTTGTAGTCGGGCGAGACCTCCTTGCGGCCGGAGTGCCCGGCGTCCCAGACGACGATCGTGGGCTTCTGGCCGTGCTCGGTCAGGAGCTTGACCAGCATCGAGGCGAACCCGAAGATCGCGTTGGTCGGCACGCCGGTGGAGGTGGCGATCGACTCCGGGAGGGCGAAGAACGCACGGTACGCCAGCGAGCTCCCGTCGATGAGATAGAGCTCGTCGTGCTGACCTGCTGACCCGTTGTCCGCCATCGCGTGGACCCTAGCGGGGCGGGTTTTGCCCTGGCGGCGTGAACGTACCGTGACTGCCATACAAGTACGCAGGCGCGGGCCGTGTCCGGCCGCGTCCCTGCCCTAGAGTCCGCAGGCGATGTCGCCCTCACCGTCCGCTCAGTACAGCCTCACGATCCGCGTCGAGATCGCCGACCGCCCGGGCATGCTCGGGCTCGTAGCGAGCGCGATCGGGCAGGTCGGGGCGAGCATCGGGTCCATCGACCTCGTCGAGGTCAAGGAGGGCGTCCTGCTGCGCGACATCACCGTCGACGCGACCGGCGCCGACCACTGGGACGCGATCGTCGCCGCGCTCGGCGAGCTGGACGGCGTCACGGTCGTCGACACGACCGATCGCACGTTCCTGCTGCACATGGGCGGCAAGATCGAGCTGCACAACAAGTCACCGCTGAAGACGCGCGCCGACCTGTCGATGGCCTACACGCCGGGCGTCGCCCGCGTGTGCATGGCGATCCACGACGATCCCGACAAGGCGTTCCAGTACACGATCAAGCGCAACACGGTGGCCGTCGTCAGCGACGGCACCGCGGTGCTCGGGCTCGGCGACATCGGCCCGCGCGCGGCGATGCCGGTCATGGAGGGCAAGGCCATGCTCTTCAAGGAGTTCGCCAACGTCGACGCGTTCCCGATCTGCCTGGACACCAAGGACCCCGACGAGATCGTCGCCGCCGTGCGGCAGATGGCCCCGACGTTCGGCGGGATCAACCTGGAGGACATCAGCGCGCCGCGCTGCTTCGAGATCGAGGACCGGCTCAAGGCCGAGCTCGACATCCCGGTCTTCCACGACGATCAGCACGGCACCGCGATCGTGACGCTCGCCGCGCTGATCAACGCCTGCAAGCTCACCGGCAAGAAGCTCGAGGACCTGCGCGTGCTCGTGATCGGCCTCGGCGCCGCCGGCGTGGCGGTCACCAAGATCCTGATGGTCGCGGGTGTCCGGCACATCATCGGCGCCGACTCGCGCGGCGTGCTCTCGACCGACCGCTCCGACTACCAGGACGGCTCGATGCCGCCGATCAAGCGCTGGTATGCCGAGGCGACCAACCCCGAGCGCCTGGGCGGAACCCCGGCCGGCGTGATCGACGGCATGGACCTGCTCGTCGGCCTGTCGGGCGCGAAGGTCTTCCCGGCCGAGGCGCTGGCGCGGATGAACGACGACGCGATGGTCTTCGCGATGGCCAACCCGACGCCCGAGGTCTCCCCCGAGGAGGCCGCGCCGTACGCCCGCATCGTGGCGACCGGGCGCTCGGACTATCCCCACCAGATCAACCACGTCCTGGCGTTCCCCGGCATCTTCCGCGGGGCGCTGGACGTGCGCGCGCCGCAGATCACCGAGGCCATGAAGATGGCCGCCGCGCGCGCGATCGCCGACATCGTGCCGGAGTCCGAGCTGCGCGAGGACTACATCATCCCGTCGGTCTTCAACCGCGACGTGGCCCCCGCCGTGGCCGCGGCGGTCGGCGCCGAGGCCCGTCGCTCCGGCGACGACCGCGGCGGGGACACGATCGGATTTGCCGCCGTGGACATCGAGCAGCTGCGCAGCTGATCCTTCGGCGTTCGGTTGCCCGTAGCATCTGGCGATGAACGTCACCGTCACCGGCGCGACCGGCCTGATCGGCACGAAGCTCGTCCGCGCGCTGCGCGACCGTGGCGACAGCGTCACCGTTCTGTCTCGCTCACCCGAGAAGGCCCGGGCGGCGCTCGGCGTCGAGGCGGTGGCATGGGACCTGATGGCCGGCCCCGCCCCCACCGAGGCGCTCACCGGTCGCGACGCGGTCGTCCACCTCGCCGGCGAGCCGGTGGCGCAGCGCTGGACCGACGCGGCCAAGCGCCGCATCCACGACTCGCGCGAGATGGGGACCCGCAACCTCGTGGCGGGGCTCCGCGCGGCCGGCGATGCCGGTGCAGGAGGCGGCGCGCCCGGCGTGCTCGTCGCCAGTTCAGCCGTGGGCTACTACGGCAAGCACGGCGACGAGCCCGTGCCCGAGTCCTCCCCGCCGGGCGACGACTTCCTCTCCGGCGTCTGCGTCGCCTGGGAGCGCGAGGCAGACGCGGCCGACGCGCTCGGCGCGCGCGTGGTCAAGATCCGCACCGGTGTGGTGCTCGACGCCGACGGCGGCGCGCTGAAGACGATGCTGCCGCCGTTCCGAGCCGGCGTCGGCGGCCCGGTCGCCGGTGGGGACCAGTACCTGCCGTGGATCCACGCCGAGGACCTCGTCGCCCTCTACGTGAAGGCGCTGTACGACCCGAGCTGGAGCGGTGCCTACAACGGCAGCGCCCCGGAGCCGGTCACCAACAAGGCGTTCAGCAAGGCGCTGGGCCGGGCCCTGCACCGGCCCGCGCTGGCGCCGGTCCCGGGCTTCGCGATCCGCCTGCTCTACGGCGACATGGCCGAGATCGTCACCGAGGGCCAGCGCGCCGTGCCCGAGCGCGCGCTGGCGGGCGGCTTCGCCTACGCCCACGCAGACCTCGACGAGGCGCTGCGCGACACCCTGCGCTGAGGGCCGGACCGCCCGGCCGCCCAGGCGGCGGCGGAGTCGTGCGTCAGTCCGTCAGACCGTCGACGACGAGCGGTCGTCCTGCTGCGGCTTGCGACGCTGCTTCCAGGCCGAGTGCGGCTTGGCGGGCACGAGCAGCCAGATGAGCACGCCGACGGCGCTGAGCAGCAGCCCGCTGCCCAGGCCCCACTTCTCGCCATAGCC
>JAWVGD010000319.1:0-8044 GCA_033855515.1 Baekduia sp. | reverse complement strand
CCGACGTCGTCTCGCGTGACTGCGAGCACGTCTCGCGCTGACGCGGGAACGGCAGTGGTACGCGGGCGGGCCGCTGCGGTCCGCCCGCTGCGTCGGTTGGCCGGGCTCGATGACGTGCCTCGGGAGGTTCCGGACGATCGTCCACGCCGCGTCGTGCTCTAGCCGACCCTCACCACGTCGGCCCCGGGCCCCGACGGTCAGCGCGTGATGTCGCCGCCCGCGCCGCCGGACTGGGTCGTGCCGGGCTGCGGCGGCTCCTCCTCCTCGGCGAGGCTGGTCGGCGAGCGCTTGTCCGCGCTGCCGGTCCCCGACTCGTCGGTGGTCGGCTCGGTGGGTGCGTGGTCCAGTCCACCCTTGTGATGATCGTCAGGGTCGCCCTCTCCGGGCCCCTTGAGCGTTGGATCCTGCGGATTGTCGGACTTGTGCTCGGACATCTCCGATGTCTACCCGCGGTAGGCCTGACACGTGCGGCATTGGTGCGATGCGGTCAGACCGCCGCCCCGCCCGCTCAGCGCCGCCCCCAGAGCTCCTCGACGCGCCGGCGCTGCTCCGGCGTGAAGCCCGGGTGGTCGCCGGCGCGGGCGTTGGCCGCCGCGTGCTCGGGGTTGCCGGTGGCGGGGATGACGGCGGTGATCCGCGGGTCCGAGAGCGCCCAGACCAGCACGGCCTCGGGCCAGGACGCGACGCCGAGCGCACGCAGCTCCTCCTCGGGCGGCGCGGGCGGCAGGCCACCGCTGCCCAGCGGGCGCATCGCGAGGACGCCCAGCCCGAGCTCCGCCGCCAGCGGCAGGACCTCCGCCTCCACGTCACGCTCGGAGGGGCTGTAGGGCACCTGGACCATCTGGATCTGCCCGGTGGCCATGACCTCGGTCAGCTCGCCGAACGCCGACGGGCTGTAGTGCGTGGCGCCGAGCACGCCGATCCGGCCGGCCGCCTGCTCACCCAGGAGCCAGTCGAGATGGCCGCGCCAGTTGACGAGGTTGTGGATCTGCTCGACGTCCACGCGCCCGCCGTAGAACTCCATCTGACGCGCGAACTGCGCGCGGCCCTCGCGGTCGCTGTCGGTCCAGATCTTCGTCGCGACGATGGCCTCACCGCGCCGCGAGGCCAAGGCCCGGCCGAGCACCTGCTCGGCACGCCCGTACATCGGCGACGTGTCGAACAGCCGGGCGCCCGCCGCCAGCATCGTGTCGACGACGCGGTCGGCGCCCTCCTGCTCTTCCGGGCCCAGGTCGAAGACGCGCCACGTCCCGAGGCCGACGACCGGCACGGCGAGGTCGTCGCCCAGCTTCCGCTCGTTCATGCGCCGGTCCTACCCGGCCCGGCACGCATGATGTCCGCGACGAACTCACCGCGCAGACCATCGCAACGGCAAGGAGATCGACCCGAGCGCGTCCTCTCCGCTCAGGCAGCCGCGAGCGCCGGCGGGCGCTCGGGCTCCTTCACCTCGGCCAGGCGGCCGGTGCCGCGCGGCAGGCTGAGCAGCGCGATCGCTGCCAGCGCCGCGCCGGCCAGCGCGACGACGAAGATACCCGTGCCGGTCGCGGTCGCCGCCGCCTGGCGCGTCCCGTCGCCGGCGGCCGCCGCGCCATGCAGCCGCGTCGCGTAGATCGTCTCCGCCGCCGCCAGCGCGACCGCGCCGCCCAGCTGGCGCAGGAGGAGCAGCGTGCCCATCGCCGCGCCGATCTGGTGTGGGGCGACCGTGCGCTGCAGCGCGATCTGCAGCCCCGACAGCGCCGGCCCGACCCCGACGCCGAGCAGTGCCATGAAGATGAGGGTGATCCCGTCGGGCGTCGCTGCATCGAACGTCGCGAACCCGAGCGCGCCGAGCGCGACCAGCCCCATCCCGGCCACGATCGGCCAGCGGAACTCCAGCCGCCGGACGATGAGCGCGGCGCCGACGTTGACCGACACCACGAGGCCGAGCAGCAGCGGGTAGATCAGCAGCCCGGAGTGCGTCGCGCTGACATTGCGCGCGAACTGGAAGTAGCGCGGCAGCAGCAGCGCGCCGCAGAAGAGCGCGGAGCCCGCGGTCGTGCCCGCCAGGCAGATCGCGCCCACGCGACGATCGGCCAGCAGCTTGAGCGGGATGATCGGCGCGGCGGCGCGGCGCTCCACGGCGATCAGCGCAAGGCCGAGCGCGAGACCCGCCGCCACGAGGCCGCCCGTGCGCAGTTCGGTCCAGCCGGGCAGCCCACCGCCCACCGCGGCGTGCGTCTTCTCGTTCAACCCGATGAGCAGCAGCGAGACGGCTGCGGTGAGCAGGCCGATACCCGCGAGGTCGAGCGGGACGTCGCGCCGCTCGCTGCGGCCCACCGACGACGGCAGGAACGCCGCGATGCCGGCCATGGCGACCGCGCCGATCGGCAGGTTGACGGTGAAGCACGCGCGCCAGCCGACGTGGTCGGTCAGGAAGCCGCCGACAAGCGGCCCGGCGATGAAGGCCACGCCCATCATCCCCGCCATCGCGCCCTGCAGGGCCGCGTTGCGCCGCCCGCGGTAGAGGTCGGCCATCAAGATGAAGGACAAGCTCTCCAGCGCGCCCGCGCCCGCTCCTTGGACCGCGCGGGCGCCGACGAGCCATCCCATGCTTGGGGCCACGCCCGCCAGCGCAGAGCCGGCGAGGAAGAGCGCCATGCCGATCAGCAGCAGGGGCCGCCGGCCGAAGCGGTCCGACAGCCGCGCGTAGAGGGGCAAGGTGACGGTCGCGGGGACCAGGTAAGCGGTGATGACCCAGAGGTAGAGCGAGGTGCCGTCGAGGTCTTCGACGACGCGCGGCAGCGCGGTGCCGACGATGGTCTGGTCGAGCATCGCGAGCATCAGCCCGGACAGGACGGCGGCCAGGAGCAGCCGCTGGCGCGCTGGGGAGAACGCGGAGGCCGGAGGACGGAGAGCGGTCATACATGCAAGTTATGACATGTCAGTTTTTGTATGTCAAAACCGGGCTATGCTGGCGCCATGTCGCTCCGCCACGCGATGCTCGGGCTCCTGGCCGTCGAGCCCGCCACCGGGTACGACCTGGCGCGCAGGTTCGACAAGTCACTCAGCAACGCATGGCACGCCAGCCACAGCCAGATCTACCCCGAGCTCGCGCGGCTCGAAGACGCGGGGATGGTCGAGGTCGTCGCCGAGGGCGCCCGCAACAGCAAGACCTACGGGTTGACGGAGGCCGGCCACGCCGAGCTGCGCCGCTGGCTGGTGGAGGTCGAGCCGTCCCGGCAGCAGCGCAACGAGTCGGCGGTGCGGATGTTCCTCGCGCCGAAGTTGCTCGCGCCCGGCGACGCCCGGATCGCGCTCGAGCGCGACCTGCGCGACATCCTCAGGCAGCGCGAGGCGCTGGAACAGATCGCGGCGGCCATCGAGGCCGACGGCGGCGGGTCGCCGTTCCTGCCCGCCGTCGACCTCGGCCTGCGGATGTCCCCCGTGACGGAGGGCTGGATCCGCGACCAGCTCGCCGCGCTGGGCGACGAGCCCTAGTCCGGCGACGGACGCCGGACGGACGCGTGCTCCGGCCGTCCGCGTAACGACACCTACAACTTCGGTGCGCCGACGTGCGCGTCGGTGTGCAGTCGGCTGCCTTGTAGCAATCGGTACGGATTGCACACTATTCATCGTCCGGAAACAGACACTGCTCCGTTCGTTCGTCGAGTCGGCGGCGTCAGTCGTCGTTCACGCCCGCACGGCGCCCGATGCACACCGGGCGGACAGCAGCGGACTTTCCGCTCTGCCCGAGGCCACGCACCACGTCGATCAGGAGGTCACGGATGGCCGCCACCGAGCGCATCACGAACAAACCTGCGGGACATCGTCGGACGGCTCGCCCTGGCGAGCAGATGACGACCACCACCCCGCTGGAGCAGCTAGCGGAACGCCTCGACGACTACGCCCGCTTCGTTCATCAGCGGTTCTTTCGCAAGCTCAGCCGCGAAGACTCGCGCGACGCCGCCCAAGACGCGTTCATCGCGGCCGCCACCAGCGTTGTCTGTCCGAACCTGGACGCCGTCCAACTGGACCTCTGGATCCGCCGCGCCGCCTACAACAAGGCGCTTGACGCCCTCAAGGCCCGCCATGGCGAAGGGGCTGTGCGCCGTCAGGTCACCGCCAACGTCGACGACTTCGCCGAGCTCCTGGCCGCCGAAGGCGATCCCATCGAAGACGAGATCGACGACCAGGACGACGCCTCGGTCTTCCGCGCCGCCTTCGACCGTCTCCCGGCCAGCCAGCAGCGCGTGCTCTCGCTCCGCCACTTCGACAGCCTTCCCGTCTCCGCCTGCGCCGAGCTGCTGGGAGTCCCGGACCACAAGTACGAGCGACTCCACACCGATGCCGTCAGCCGCCTGGTCAACCTCATCGTCGGCATCCGTCCACACGACAGCTGCCAGCAGGTCCGCAGCCTCATCGACCTCTCGGTCAACAACATGCTCGACACCGAGACCGCTGCGCGCCGCGACGCCCACCTCGAAGGCTGCTTTCACTGCCGCCGCTACCGCCAGCACTCCAAGGGCCTGCTCGTGTTCGTCCCGCTGCCCGCCGTCGGGTTCGCCGACCGCTTCGCCGCGCGGCTCCAGGGTCTGCTCGAGCGCGTGATGCCCGTCGCCCAGAAGGCCGACGCCGCCACCACCGCCGGTGGGGCTGGAGCACTGGGCGCCGGCGGCACCAAGCTCGCGGCCGTCGTGGCCGCCGGCGTGGCCGCGGTCGGCGCTGGAACCGTCGTCATCCAGCAGCAGGTCGTCGCCGCTCACCACCAGGGGGCCAAGGCCGACGCCGTCGTCGGAGCGCCGCGCGCCGTCGCGGCACCGGCGTCCGCCGCCGCCTCCGCGACGACGACCTCGGCCGCGGCGGCCATGACGAAGGCCGCTCGCTTCGGCGTCCGTGCACGCATTCAGGCCAGAGCCAAGGTCGCCACCAAGCGCCATCGCGCCTCCCACGTCGCGGTCGGTTCCGGCGAGCTCAAGCCGCTCGGCCACGAGGTCGCCGTGCCCGCCGCTACGACCACGGCCGCTGCGCCGGTCCCCGCGCCCACACCGGCCAAGGCCGCCACCACCACTTCCCCCACACACAAGTCCGCCCCGGCTGCGGTGCCGGCCGTGACGCCCGCCGACTCGAGCTCGGGCGAGTTCGCACCCCATCCCTGACCCGACGATCCCGCACACATCAAAGGAACCACGTTGCATCTCTCGATTCAGTCCATCCTCGGCCACCAGCGGCACCGCCTCGCGGCCGGCGCGGCCACGCTGCTGGGCGCAACCGGCATCGGGCTCGCCCAGGCGGACCCTTCGCCTGCGGCCGGCTTCTATGGCCACCTCAGCTGCGACACCGCCGCGCCCGCCATCCACGACGGATACGGCGGCTGGTCGGCGTTCTCGACCGCCAACGTCCCGGGCATGGACACCGCCAACCAGTGCTCCAGCGGCGGCCTCTGGGCGCGTATGTACACCGGCGCCAGCGGGGCGATCGCCCCGCTGGGCAGCAACCTGGGGTGGAAGTTCTCGGCCCCGGCCGGCACCTACGTCGCCGGCGCGAACTTCGCGATGTCGGGATGGCTGCGAGCCTTCCAGACCCCCGACGCGCAGCAGACCGACCAGGGCGTCCTGCAGGTCGCCTCCGACACCGGGGCGCTGCGCAACTACACCAGCACCGACAACGGCTCCATCAACGGCGGCACGACCGTTGCGCTGAGCGGCCTCAACACCGCGTCGCTGACGGTCCGCGTGATCTGCGACGGCATCGCCGGCGACGACGGCTGCTACTACGACACCGGCACCTTCACGATGCGCTCGCCGCATATCACCCTTGGCGACGACCTCGCGCCGAGCATCGGGACCGTCAGCGGCGCCGCCTCCACCGCCACGCGCTGGGTCGGCAACCAGCCGCTGGCCTACGCCGCCACCGACAACGGCTCCGGCGTGGCGCGTTTCCGGCTCTACGTCGACGGCTCCCAGGGCGTCGACCACGTCGTCGACAACAGCACCGGGCACTGCCAGGTCATCAGCACCAACAACGGCAACTGGGTCTTCGGCCACAGCCGTCCGTGCCCGACGTCGGTCAACACGACGGAGTCGATCGACTCCACCCAGATCGCCGATGGCCAGCACACGATCGTCGCCAAGGTCCTCGACGCGGCGCAGCGTGAGGCCACGGTGATGAACCGCAGCGCGATCCTCGTGGCCAACCACCCGCCGGTCAATACGACCGCGCCGGACTTCACTCCGGAGACACTGAGCTTCGTCTCCGCGCCGAAGGTCGACCTGCCGATGGCCGTCAAGGACCACGGCAACTGGACCGGCCCGAACCTCACATTCGTCGAGAGCTGGCAGCGCTGTGACGCCGGCGGCACCGGATGCGCCCAGATTCCCAGCGCCAATGCCGTCATCTACACGCCGACGACCGCTGACGTGGGCCACACGTTGCGCTACGCGGTGACCGCGTCCAACCCGGCCGACTCGGTGACCGCTTACACCGCGGTCACCGGCGTCGTGACAAACGCCAACAGCGTCACCGGGCCGACCACCAAGCCCACCGACGGCGCTAACGGCTCGCACGGCTCCAACGGGTCCAACGGCGCGGCCGCGAGCGCCGCGCCGGTGCCCCCGCCGCTGCCGGCCGCGGCGCCCGGCGCAGAGCACCTGGCCAACGGCCATGTCTCCGGTGAGCCCGTCGGCGTGGCGTGCCCCGACGAGCAGGCCGTGCTCGTCTTCGAGCATGTCAAGGGCAACAGCATGAAGCTGAGCCACGGCAAGTCCAGCAGCGCTCAGCTGCAGCTGACGTGCAAGAACACGGGCAAGCCGATCACCGGCGCCAAGCTGGACATCGCGACGCAGATCGTCGGGCAGGCCGCGGTGGCCTCCGACGTGACCACCGACGGCGCCGGTCACGCCACGCTTCGCCTCGCCAAGGGCGCGTCGCGCGGCATCACCGTCGGCTACCGCATGTTCGGCGATGATCCGATCGCCCGGGCCACCGCCACGCTGAAGGTCCTGGTGCTCTCGCGCATCACCCTGAAGGCCAACAAGAAGACCCTGCGCAACGGCCAGGCCGTCACGCTGAAGGGCTCGGTCGCCGGTGGCCTGGTCCCCAAGCGGGGTGTCGCGCTCGCGGTCCAGTGGAAGGACGGCAAGCGCTGGCGTCCCTTCGCGCAGATCAAGACCAACACCAAGGGCGTGTTCAAGTACGCCTACAAGTTCACACGGACCAACCGGACGATCCGCTACGCGCTGCGGGTGCACGTCGTCTCCGGGCAGGTCGATTACCCGTACGTGTCGACCGCCTCCAAGGCGATCAAGGTCACCGTTGCCCCCTAGCAACGGCCACCAGGCGGACCGCTTCGGCGGGCCGCTCGCGGTCCCGTGGGGACGGGGGCGGCGGCGGGCGTGGCCCGCCGCCGTCGGCGGTTCTGCGTCCGGGCCGGCCGGGCTTCAAGCCCCTGTCGGGTTCGTGCCCGGACCCGTCCGTCCCGGCTCGGGAAGCCGCCTCATCTTCAAGCTGCTCGCCGGGGCGCTCAGCGTCCTGTCTGCCCTCTTCGCCGTCCCGTCGGCACAGGCGGAGGAGGTCTTCACCGGCCAGGCCGCTGCCGCCAACGCCACGGACTCCACCTGGATCGCCGCGCCGAGCCAGCGCGTCGCAGTCTGCATCGTGGACTCGGGCAACGACCCGAATCCCGACACCGCCAACGTCGTCGCGCGCTTTGCGGTCGACGGCGGCTCCGGTGGAGACGTCAGCGACCAAAACCACGGCACGCTGATGTCGATGATCGCCGCAGCACCGTTTGACGGCTTCGGCATGGTCGGCGCCGCCCCCAGCGTCAACGTCGTCTCGGTCCGCGCGATGAGCCCCCACAGCTACGACACCTTCGGGCTCGCCGACATCGTCAACGGGATGCAGACCTGCCTGAACCAGCGCAGCACCTACAACATCAAGGTGGTCTCGCTCTCGCTCGGCGGCCCCCACTCCGCCCCCGGCGGGGACACCACGGGCGAAAGCCAAGTCCGCGACACCGTCGACAACGCTCGACGCGCCGGCCTCAACGTCGTGGCGGCCGCGGGCA
>JAWVGD010000318.1:0-3663 GCA_033855515.1 Baekduia sp. | reverse complement strand
CCGGTCCAGCCACGGTCAGAGCTCTCGACCGTCACCACACCAGAATCAGTGGCGATTGTCAACCGGTTTTGTGTCCGGCCCGCCGGCGGCACTCCCGCGGCCCCCTCATGACCTCGCTCAGCCTCCTCGTCCGACCCCATGCCTGCCGGCGGCCCACAAGCCGCCGGGTCGACCAACACCAGCGAGACCCAAGAGCCGTGCGGGGCGATGCTGTGATGCCCGGCCGCCGTCGCCGGCGGACCGAGTCTGCCTGCGCCATAACGGCATCTGGCCGCCGACCAGACAGGTATGTTCCCCTCGGCCGTGCCTGACTCGTCCCGGAAGAAGCGTCAGCGCGAGCCCTATCAGCTGCCCGCAGGGCGCCACGGGCTTTCGCGTCAGTTCGTGGTCTCCAACCAGCGGGATCGGATCCTGGCGGCAGTCGCCGAAGTCTGCAGCGCCGTCGGCTACGTCGCGATGAGCGTCGAGGACATCGTCGTCACCTCCGGCGTGTCGCGCCGGACGTTCTACGACAACTTCCGCGGCAAGGAAGACGTCTACCTCGCCGCCTACGACGCGGCCAGCCAGCACCTGGTGGAGCGCGTCAACGGCGCCTACGAGGCGGCCGACGGCCTGGTCGCCAAGACCCGTGACAGCCTCGCCGCGTTGCTGCAGTTCGTCGCAGAGGAACCGGCCGTGGCCGACATGTGCATCGTCGAGGTCATGGCGGCCGGTACCGCGGCGATCGAGCGGCGCAACCGGACCATGACCGCCTTCACCGAGATGATCGAGCGTGCGGCGGCCGCCGAGTTGCCCAAGTCCAAGCTTCCGCCGCCGCTCACCGCCGAGACGCTGGTCGGCGGCATCTACGAGGTCATCTACTCGCGCGTGCTGCAGGGCCGCGGCGGCGAGCTTCCCGCGCTGCTGCCCGACCTGCTGTTCTCGGTCCTGCTGCCGTACGTCGGCCAGGAGACCGCGACCTCGCTGCTCAAGAACGAGCGTCGACGCGCCAAGACCCGAGCCGCCAAGCAGGCCCGCCCGGGGTCCGACTAGGGCGTCGGCCGGCGGGTCCGGCGGTCCTGCGCGGGCGCCGGCCTCGTTGGAGCGCGCCCGCCTCGCGCTGGCCACCGCCCGCCGGGGCGGGTAACCCCCCGATCGGCGCGGATAACCGCCCACCGGAACGCCCCTAGGGGACCCCCGGATGTGCGCGCGCACCGGCGCGGCGAGAGTGCCGCCCATGCGCTCCCTCTCTCTCCCCAAGCTCCTCGTCGCCGCCACGGCGGCGTGCGCCCTGGTCCCCGCCGCGGCCAACGCGGCCACCCTCCAGATGGAGGGCGGCACGCTCACCTACCGCGGCGAGGGCTCCGAGGGCCTCTCGCTGCTCGTCAGCACGCTGGAGGACGGCAGCACCACCTACCAGTCGTTCTCGGACTCCGGCGCCGACCGCATCAGCTTCGACCAGAGCATCTGCCACAACCCGTCCT
The DNA here is from genome assembly GCA_033855515.1 of Baekduia sp. Classification (GTDB taxonomy): domain Bacteria; phylum Actinomycetota; class Thermoleophilia; order Solirubrobacterales; family Solirubrobacteraceae; genus Baekduia. Next base: position 2,200 of record JAWVGD010000318.1, on the reverse strand, counting down.
ATTCGACGACGGTCGTGCTCTGCGTGCAGAACGCCACGCGCCCGCTGCACATCGTCGGCAGCGAGGCTCGCGACACGATCTCGATCTTCGACGCCGAGTCCGTGCCCGCCACCGAGCCGGTGACCATCGACGGCCAGGGCGGCGACGACAAGATCCAGGACGCCTACAACATCGAGGCCGGCCGCACGCTGAACGGCGGCGCGGGCAACGACGACATCGACGGCTACGGCGGCGACGACGTCATCGACGGCGGCGACGGCAACGACATCGTCGACGGGGGCGCCGGCAACGACACGGTCCGCGGCGGCGCCGGCGACGACACGATGTGGGGCGACCACTACAAGGACCCGGGCGCCGACGTGCTCGACGGCGGCCCCGGCACCGACACGATCGACGAGTGGACGAGCTCGAACACGCCCACCCACCCGCAGCCCGCCGTCAGCCTCGACGGCGCCGCCAACGACGGCCGTCCCGGCGAGGGCGACAACGTCACGAACATCGAGAAGTACACCTTCCACATCAACGCGACCTTCACCGGCTCAGACGCGGCCGAGACCGTCGAGATCCTGAACGTCAACGAGGGCCAGTCCACCCTCGACGGCGGCGCCGGCAACGACGTGCTCAAGGCCTATGACCTCAACGACACGGTCAACGGCGGTCCCGGCGACGACGTCGTCGAGGGCGGCCTCGGCAACGACAGCGTCACGGGCGGCCCCGGCAAGGACATGATCATGGGCGACTCGTCGGCCTCGCACTGCACCTTCCTGGGCAGCTGCAAGGTGCCGTTCGGCAACGACACCATCTACGCCCAGGACGGCGAGGCCGACCAGATCGACTGCGGCATCGGCACCGACGTCGCCTACGTCGACTCCATCGACACCGTCAACAACTGCGAGACGGTCAACACCGCCGGCCCGGTGACGCCCGCTCCGGCGGGACCCAAGGCCGGTGCCGGCAGCGGCGCCAAGGCGGGCAACGGCGCGGCCGGCAGTCGTCTGGCGCTGATCGGTGCCGCGAAGGTCAAGGTCCTGCTCGGCGGCAAGCTGGCGGTCGCCGTGCCCTGCACCACCGCCTGCCGCGTCTCGGTCGTCGCCCGGATGGGCACGAGGACGGTCGCGACCGGCCGCACCACGCTGCTGAAGGCCGGCACGGCGAAGGTGAAGCTCAAGGTGGCCAAGAAGGCCCGCCGCTCCCTGAAGCACAGCAAGAGCGCCAAGATCACGCTGACCGCGACGATCACGGGCGCGAGCGGCAAGCCGCAGACGCTGACCAAGGCGCTGACGCTGAAGTAGCGCGGAAGGCCCGTAGCGCGGGGACTCCGCGGCCGCGCCAGGAGCGTGGGTCCCTGGCCCTCTGGGCCAGTGTTCCCGCTAGTGCGGTCGCAGGGCCCCGCCGCACCGGGGGCACGAGGAGCGCTGCTCGTCGCGCCGGGGATGCCACAGGCGCAGGCAGCGGTTGCAGATGTGACGCATGTCCTCAGTGATCGGCGTCCCGCCGCGCCGCTTGAGGGGGTGAGGTCCGGTCATGACGTCTCCTTCGGCATCCACGACAGGATCACCTCCGTCGCCCCGCCCGTCGCCCGGCCCCTCGGCCGGGCTCGTTGGCGTTTTGGGACCGCTTTCAGAAAGAGCACGGTCTGAGCGGGGCGCCTCGCGGCGCCGCAGTCCCTCGCTGTCCCGAAACCGCCCCCGGCGGCAGGCCAGGCGCCGCGGCACCCCGACCTACGGGCGGTTGCGCCCGTAGGCGTCGTGGGCGCTGACCCACTCCTCGGCGACGATCGCCGAGCCCAGCGACAGCTCGCCGCACAGGACGGTGGCGGCGATGATCTCGGTGAGCTTGCGCACCTTCCCGGAGCCGTAGCAGCCCAGCAGCTCGAGGCACTCGCGCTGGGTCGCCAGCCCGGTCCCGCCGCCGTAGGTTGCCACGATCAGCGACGGGATCGTGATCGAGTAGTAGTAGTCGCCGTTGGGCCGCAGCTCGGCGTGCACGAACGCGGCGCTGGACTCGGCGACGTTCGCCACGTCCTGGCCGGTGGCGATGAACATGGCGGTGATGCCGTTGGCCGAGTGCGCGCCGTTGTTGTTGACGCCCGACATGAAGCCGCCGAGGTTGGACACCTGGCGGGCCCGGAACATCAGCTCGCTGCTGGAGTTCATGACCGAGCGCAGCAGCGCGTCGGGGATCGTGGCCTCCGCCACGA
>JAWVGD010000317.1:0-5212 GCA_033855515.1 Baekduia sp. | reverse complement strand
GCACGGGTCGCCCAGTACGAGCTGCGCAGCCTGCCGCCCGACCGCCTCGCCGAGATCCGCTTCCTGCGCCGGCAGGTCAGCGCCCTGCTGGAGTCCGACATCGAGGCCGGCGTCGCGACGGGCGCCTTCCTTCCCCCGGAGACGCACGAGACCGTCCGGGCGATCCTCTCCCTGTGCATCGACATCGCCCGCTGGTACAGCCCGCGCGGACCGCGCAGCCCGACGGAGCTCGGCGAGATCTACGCGGATCTCGTGGTCCGGATGATCACGCCCCCGCCGACCCCGGGTCTGGTCACAGGGCCTTCACCCACGCCACCCGTCGTTGATAATCTGGCGCCGGGTTAGCCCTTGACTTCCGGCTCGTGACGGCCTTACGCTGAGCAAGCGCTTAGTGAGCGTGGGTCGACAGGAGAGGAAGTTGTATGACCACGATTCCCGGGACGATCGGTGTCGCGTCCGCATGCGTGGACACGGATGTCGGGTTGCAGCATCACGTCGGTGAGACCACCGGCCCGGAGGCCGACGACCTGCGGACCCTGGCCACCGACGCGTGCCGGATCCTCAGCACGATCGGAGCGCTGCGCACATGCGTGCTGCTGCTCGGCCACGACGCCGACGGGGCGCTGACGCCCGTCGCCGCTCATGGAACGAACCCGGATCGCCTCGTGGCGCTCCTGACGCGCCCCGACCTTGCCGGCGCGCTGACCCACGCGCTGGCCACCGAGCGGACCACGACGACCGGGCGCGGCGGGTTCGTGGTCGTGCCGCTGGTCGCCGACGACACCGTGATCGGCGCCGTGGTCGGGCGCCGCAACCGGCGGGCGCCGTCGCTTGGTGCCACCGCCCGCCACGCGCTGACCACCTCGGGGCAGCTCGCCGCGCTCGCCGTCCGGGCCCAGCGTGCGACGCTCCGCGACGAGCGTGCCCGCCACCGCCGGGCCCGGCTCGAGCTCGCCCGCGACCTCCACGAGACCGTCGTGCAGCGGCTGTTCGCCGCGTCGCTGGTCCTGTCGGCGAGCGGCCCGTTGGAGGCCGACGAGCAGCGCTGCTGTGCCGAGGCGCTGCAGCTCGCCCTGGCGGAGCTGCGCGCCGGCCTGCTGCGGACGGCCGATCGCCCCGACCCTGACGCGTCGCCGCGGCTGGCCGACGAACTGCTCGCGCTCCGCGACGTCCCCGGCGTCCACGTAAGCGTGACCGGGCCGTCCCCGCGGCTGGCCGCCCACCAGGACGCCGCGACTCGATCGGTGCTCGCCGAGGCCGTGCGCAACGCCCGCAAGCACGCCGGCGACGCGCCGATCCACGTCGCCGTCCACACCGACCGCGACCTCCTCACCCTCGACGTCGTCAACGCCGCCGACCCGCACGCCGCCGACGGCCACGTTCCGGGCGTCGGCCTCAAGCTCGCCGCCGCCGAGGTTCTCGAGGTCGACGGCCTGCTCGGCCACGGCCCAACCCCGTCGGGGCAGTGGCGCGTCCAACTCGCCGTCCCCCATCCCGGAGCGGCCTCATGAGCGCGACGCCTGCGGCGCTGCCCAGCGCGGCGGAGACCGGCGAGCGCAAGCTCGCCGTCCTGATCGTCGACGACCACGAGATCGTGCACTGGGGCTTCCGCCTCGTCCTATCGCGCGAGTCGTGGGTGAGCCGGTGCCTCGGCGCCAGCACGCCCGCCACCGCCATCGAGCTGACCAAGCGCTACGAGCCCAACGTGGCCCTCGTCGACCTGATGCTCTTCGACGCGATGGGCGCCGACGTGTCCGAGCAGATCCGCGAGGTCTCGCCGAGCACGCGGATCCTGCTCATGTCAGGCAGCGGCCGGATCGGCGTCCGCGCGGCGCTCTCGGTCGGAGCCTCGGGCTTCATCGCCAAGGACCGGCCGCCGGCGGAGATCGTCGAGGCGCTGCACGCCGTGGGCCGGGGCGGCACCACGTTCGCGACGCAGCTCGAGGCGCCCGCCAGCGAGCTGTCCCCGCGTGAGCGTGACGTGCTGGCCCTCGTCGCCTCGGGGGCGACCAACCGCGAGATCGCGTCGACCGTCCACCTGTCTCCGCACACCGTCAAGGAGCACCTCACCTCGCTGTATCGCAAGCTCGGCGCGCGCAACCGCACCGACGCCGTGCAGCGCGCGCAGCGCCGCGGCCTGCTCGCCTGAGCCCGCGCGGCGACGACGTTCGGGTGGGCCGAACGCGTCTTGCGCGACCTGAGGGCGCAGGGCAGGATCGCTTGCATGCGAGGCTGGCGATGAGGCGCATCCCCGTGGCGATCGTGGGCTCGGGCAACATCGGCACCGACCTGGCGATCAAGCTGATGCGCAGCGAGCGGATGGAGCCGCGGTGGATGGTTGGCGTCGACCCGGCGTCCAGCGGGCTGCGGCGCGCGGCCGAGCTGGGACTGCAGACCTCGGCCGACGGCATCGACTGGCTGCTCGCCGACCCGGTCTTGCCGGAGATCGTCTTCGAAGCCACCTCGGCCTACGCGCATCGCGCGAATGCTCCGCGTTATGCCGACGCCGGGATCCAGGTGGTCGACCTGACGCCCGCCGCGCTGGGCCCCTTCGTCGTGCCGGTCGTGAACCTCGAGGAGCACCTGCAGACGCCCAACGTGAACATGATCTCTTGCGGCGGACAGGCGACGATCCCGATCGTCGCAGCGATCAGCAGGGTGACGGCAGTCCCGTACGCCGAGATCGTGGCGTCGGTCTCGTCGGCCTCGGCCGGACCGGGCACGCGCGCGAACATCGACGAGTTCACGCAGACGACCGCGCGCGGCGTCGAGCTCGTCGGCGGCGCGGCCCGCGGGCGCGCGATCATGATCCTCAACCCCGCCGATCCGCCGATCACGATGCGCAACACGGTGATGGCCGCGGTGTCTCCCGATGCCGACCAAGGCGCGATCGCCGCGTCGATCGCCGCCCAGGTCGCGGCCGTGGCGGCCTACGTGCCGGGCTACCGGCTGACCGCCGAGCCACAGTTCGACCCGCCGCAGCCCGGCTGGGACGGCCTCGCGCGGGTAACCGTCCTGCTGAGCGTCCTGGGCGCCGGCGACTTCCTGCCGCCGCACGCCGGCAACCTCGACATCATGACCGCGGCGGCCGCCGCCGTCGGCGAGCGCCTCGCGGAGAACCGCGCGGCGGAGGTCCCGGCGTGACCATCGACGTGCGCATCACCGACACGACGCTGCGTGACGGGAGCCACGCCATGTCGCACCGCTTCACCGAGCTCCAGGTGCGCGACACCGTCGCCGCGCTGGACGCCGCGGGGGTCCCGGTGATCGAGGTGACCCACGGCGACGGGCTCGGCGGGTCGACCTTCAACTACGGGTTCTCCGCCACCGACGAGCTCACGCTGATCGCCGCGGCGTGCGAGGAGGCCCGCCGGGCCCGCATCGCCGTCCTGCTCGTGCCCGGAGTCGGGACGGTGGAGGACCTGCGCCGTGCGCATGCGGCGGGCGCCGAGATCGTCCGGGTCGCCACGCACTGCACCGAGGCCGACGTCGCCGTCCAGCACTTCGCCGCCGCGCGCGAGCTGGGCATGGAGACGGTCGGCTTCCTGATGCTCAGCCACATGACGACGCCCGGCAAGCTGGCGCGGCAGGCGCGGATCATGGTCGACGCCGGCTGCGAATGCGCGTATGTCGTCGACTCGGCGGGCGCCCTCATCCTCCACGAGGCCGCCGAGCGGGTCGGCGCACTCGTCTCGGAGATCGGCGACGACGCCCAGGTCGGCTACCACGGGCACAACAACCTCGCGATGGGGGTCGCCAACTCGGTCCTGGCCCAGCGGGCCGGCGCCCGCCAGATCGACGGCGCGACGCGCGCCCTCGGCGCCGGTGCGGGCAACAGCCCGACCGAGGTGCTGACCGCGGTGTTCGACCGGCTGGGCGTCGCGACGGGCATCGACTTGCAGCGGATCCTCGCGGCGGCGGAGGAGGTCGTTGCCCGCTACATCACGCGCACGCCGACCATGGACCGCAGCTCGATCATGCTCGGGCACGCCGGCGCCTACTCGAGCTTCCTCATCCACGCCGAGCGCGCCGAGGCGCGCTACGACGTCCCGGCCCACGCGATCCTGGCCGAGGTCGGGCGCCGCGGCTACGTCGGCGGCCAGGAGGACATGATCATCGACGTGGCCCTCGCCCTGCAGACCGCCGCGGTCCGGACGTAGGTGGCGCCCGGCCATCATCGCGCGCTCGCGCTCCGGCTCGAGGCGGCCTGGGCGCAGCGCGCACCGATCGCGCCGCTCAGCGCCGACGGATCGCTCGCCGGGCCTGAGGACGCCTATGCGGTTCAGCGGGCATGGGCGGGGTTGCGCGCCGCCGCCGGCGAGCGCACCCTCGGCCGCAAGATCGGGCTGACGAGCCCCGGCATGCGGGCCCAGATGCAGGTCGACGAGCCCGACTACGGCGACCTGTGGGCCTCCCGCCACACCCGGGCGCCCGGCGGCGTGGCGACCATCGCGACGGCGCCGTTCCTGCAACCGCGCGTCGAGGGCGAGCTCGCCTTCCTGCTCGGGCGCGACCTGGGCCTGGCCGCGGTCGACGAGGACGAGGTCCGGGCGGCCACCGCCGCGGTCGCCCCAGCGCTCGAGGTCGTCGACAGCCGGATCGCCGACTGGCGCATCGCGCTGGTGGACACGATCGCCGACAACGCCAGCTACGGAGGGTTCAGCGTCGGCGCGTGGGTGCCGGCGCTGCTGGAGGCCGACCTCGTCGCGCTGCCGATGCAGGTGTCGCGCAACGGCGAGGTCGTCGTCGACGAGACCGGCGCTGCCGTGATGGGCTCGCCGCTGACGGCGGTCGCGTGGCTGGCCAACAAACTCGGCGGGTTCGGCATCGGGCTGCGTGCGGGCGACATCGTCCTGTCGGGCTCGTTCGGCCGCGCCGTCGACGTCGTGGCGGGCGACGAGTTCGCGATCGCCGTCCCGGGCACCGGCGGGCTCGTCGCCCGCTTCGTCTAGACCGGTTGTTCCTCGGGTCCGGTGCGGCCGCTCGACCGGCCGGACCGTCTCGTGGATCTCGACGCGGCGAGTCGCACGTTCGCTGGCAGCACGCGGGCGCGGGCGCTTGTGGCGTCCGGCGCGGGCGTTGTGGTGGGACGGGGCGTGGTTGAGGGGGGAGGAGCGGACCCCCTACCGTGCCCCCGCGGCGTACAGCGCCGCCCACGCCGGCCGCGCGAGCAGCCGGTCGGCCAGGGCGGTCAGACGCGGGTAAGGCGACA
>JAWVGD010000316.1:0-10186 GCA_033855515.1 Baekduia sp. | reverse complement strand
CGATGCGGTAACCAGCCCGCGCCATACGATGCGCGGGAGCGTCGACGATCTACCTCACGGCCGACGACAACGCCGACCCATACCGTCTAGACGGCGTCGCTGGCCACCTGCAAATCACCGGTCAGTCGGTGTCGCCCTGGCAGCTTCCCGATCCTGTCTGCGACCACGTCGATGAGACGCTCGAACTGCGATTCGGCGCCGGCGAGCTGGAGCAGCTCGCGAGGCTGGACACGATCAAGCTGAGTCTGCCCGGAGGCGCTTCGGTCGCGCAGTTGATGAACTTGGAACGCGACGACCCGTATCAGCGGGTCGACAGCTTCTATTCGGCGCCCGACCCCGTCGCGATCCGCGGAGGCCAGGTTCCGGGTACGGCAATCGATAAGAAACTGCGGGAAGCGCCAACCGTAATCGCCCTGCCTTGCATGGTCGGAAGGGTCGTCACTTTGTCGCCGAGGAGCGCGTCCGCATGAGCCCGGCAATGGCACGCCTCGCAGCCGCTGTCGCCGCGGCGCTGGATGACCCCGAGTTTGCCGCCGTCGTCCAGCAGCAGCGCCTCTCCCCCGGCCGCCCCGTCTCGCTGCTATCTGAGCCGATGCTCGACGCCAACACCGTGGCCGGGCTGCTGCGAATCCCGGCTAAGACCGTCCACCAATACGCGCGCGAGCGGCGGCTACCGTCCTACAAGGTGGGCCGACGCACGATGTTCGTCCGCGCCGAGGTCGAGAAGGCCGTCGCCGCCGGCCTGCTGCGCTGACTCAGGGCGCCACGCCGGCGGGCATCGCGCTCTCTGGTAACGGGCCCAACTCGACGGCGAACACCTCGCCCAGACGCCGTGCCGCATCGTGCTGCGGTACGTAATGGACGTAGCGCATCGTCGTCTTGATATCGGCGTGACGCATCCAACGCTGCACGTCGGACAGCGGGAAGACGCGGACCGCGAGCGTCCCGAACGTATGGCGTAGATCGTGGAATCGAATCGGCGGGCGTTGCTCACGAAGGTGACCGAGCCCAACGGCGGCCAGTGCGCGATAGAACGCCGCGCGCGCTGGCTCGATGTCGGCCATGCGCCCGTCAAACGATGCGAACACGAAGTCGAGGTCTCCGACGTAGACCGGCTCTGCGTTCTCATCGTCGGGATCGAGCCGTCGACGCGTGAGCGCCTCGAGCGTCGCCGCAGCCTGCGGAATCAGCGGGACGGACCCGACCCGCCCGGACTTCGGCGCCTTGTCGCCCGCCGATGACGGAAGCGACGACGGCGCGTTGCGACGGACGTGCAGCACTTCGCCGGACCAGTCGACGTCGCGCCAGCGCAGCGCCCGCAGCTCGCCGAGCCGGAGGCCCGTGTAGGCGGCAACTCGGATGCATGCTGCCCAGTGCGTCGCCGTCCACCGACGCTGCCGGGTCAACGCCAGCGCGTGGGGCTCGGTGATCGTCGTTCGCTGCCGACGGCCCGCGACCACCGTCTGCCAATCGGCAGCGGCCGCCCGCGCGACAGCCTCAACCTGGACCGGTTGCAGCACGTGGAACTCGCCTGACGCCTTCGGCTGCGCCAGCCGCTCAACGTCGGCCATCGGGTTGTGACCGATCAAGCCGCGACGCTGGGCACGCTTCATCACCCCGTTGAGCACGACGAACAGCTGGCGCATCGTGTCGCGCGACAGCGGCTTGCCCTTGACCGACACGCGCTTGCCGTTGACCAGCTCATCGAAATACGCGTCGATGCGCTCGGGTGTCATGCGGCGCAGCGGCGTTCGCCCACCGAAGGCCGGCAGCAGATGGACGTTGACGAGGCTGCGGTAACGGATCAGCGTCGTGGTGGCGATGCCCTTCTCGACCTCGACGTACCGCAGCCAGGCAGCCACCGCGTCGCCGAAGGTCGCCGCCGCGTTCTCCACGGCTCGAAAGGCAGGCTGCTTGCGCTCCGCCTCCAGGAGCTTGCGGAGATCCTCCTGCGCCTCCTTCGGCGTCAGGTACCCGTCGGGCTTTCGGCCATCGGCCACCCGCCAGATCGGCGCGCCTCGGCCATTGGTTCGGCCGCTGTCCTTCGCCCACGCCGGGCCGAGCACCTTGCGGGTGTAGCGGCCGTCGGCTCGCCGGTACTTCGCCACCCACACGCGACCCTTCTTGTACTCCTCCAGCCGCACATGGCCGGTGATGTTGTGGGTGGTCATGCGAGCGTCGCCTCAACCCGCTCAGCGGGCACGCTCGCCCGAGTCGAGGATGGCGGCTCGCAAGAGCTCCGTGACATCCGTTCAAGCGGGCATGAGATGGGGGTCTGCGAGCCGGGCATCGGGTGGCGTTCCTTCGCTCCTGGTTCTCGGTCCGTAGCCGAAGCACCTCAGGTCGCCCGACCTCCGGGAGTCGGTCGGACGACCGGGTTACGCGACCCTCCTTCGGACACATTGGGAACAGAAACTGGGAACAGAATTCCAGCACAGATTCCGGTGTAGCGCAAATTTGGCTCTACAGAGCCAAATATTCAATGGGCCGAGTCGGAGTCGAACCGACATCTGACGGATTATGAGTCCGCTGCTCTTCCCATTTGAGCTACCGGCCCGGGCGCGATGCTAGTTGGAGTCGCGCGCAGACCGTTCGGCGCTAGGACTTCGGGGCGTCGCGCGGCTCGAGCTGGATCTCGTCGTGGGCCGGAAGGCCGCCCTCGAGCTCCCGGCCGCGCTCGAGCTCGGCGTTCAGCTCGGCCCCGAGCAGCACCGCGATGTTCGAGATCCACAGCCACACCAGGAACGCCACGACGCCGCCGAGCGCACCGTAGGTCTTGTTGTAGGACGAGAAGCTGGCGACGTAGACGGCGAACAACGCCGAGGCGATGAGCCACACGACCAGCGCGACCACGCCACCGACGGTGATCCACTTGAACCCGGGCTGCTTTACGTTGGGCGCCGCGTAGTAGAGGATCGAGAACATGGTGACCACGACGAGGGCGATCACCGGCCACTTGGCGATGTCCCACGCCGTCACGGCGGCGCCCCCGGCGCCGACGACGTTCCCGAGCTGCTGGGCGACCGGCCCGGTCACGACGACCGCGATCGCGCAGGCGGCGAGCAGCAGGATCATCACGGTCGTGACGGCCAGCTGGATCGGGCGGAGCTTCCAGAACGGCCGGCCCTCGCCGACCTCGTAGATCGCGTTCGCCGCGCGGGAGAAGGCGCCCACGTAGCCCGAGGCGCTCCAGATCGCCAGGACCAGGCCCACGACGAAGGCGACGCCCGCGCTGCCACGCCCGTTGGCCACCTGCTTGACGGCGCCCGACAGGATGTCGTTGGCGGGCCCGGGGGCCAGCGCGCCGAGGTTGTCCAGCAGCGGCTGCGTCGCCGAGGGGCCGACGAGGCCGATGATGGACACCAGCGCGATGATCGCCGGGAAGATCGCGAGGATGCCGTAGTAGGTCAGCGCCGCGGCCCAGTCGGTCAGGTCGTCGGCCTTGAACTCCTTGAACGTGCGCTTCAGCACGCCCATCCAGGAGCGACCGCTCAGAGCGGGCGGGCTGTCGGGGGCGTCGGCGCCGGCGCGGTCGCGAGTGCCGCGCGCCGCTGCCGTGCCGCCGTTCTCGGGTCCGCGGGAGAAGCGGCGTTCGCTGGTCTCAGGCTTGGCCATGCGCGGGGACTACCCGCCCGTACCCCCTGCAGGAACAGGGGTTTCGCGAGCGTCTTCGCGCCGACATCGGCACACCCGCGGGCGTCGCGGCGGGTACGCCGGGACGGTGCCCACAGAACCGCAGCCGCTCACCCTGGCGCAGGCCGTGCACCGCGCCGTCGAGGCGATCGACCCCGACGGCGCCGACGACCGCCTCGCCGACTTCCTCCAGCGCTTCGAGGACCGCGACGAGCCGATCAGCGCGGTGGTCGGCATCGAGGAGCTGATGGCCGAGAGCACGCGGTCGCTCGACGTCGAGGCCGACGACCCCGTCCTGACGCTGGCGGCCGCGGTGGTCACCTACCTCGCCTTCCGCCGCGACGAGGCCGACGCCGACCCGGAGCGCCTGCTCCAGCTCGCCGCCGACGCCGAGTTCGACGGCAACCCGCCGCCGGAGGTCGCCGCGCTGTTGCAGGGCGCGGGCTAGCCTCCGCCCCGTGGAGGACGCCGTGCGCGAGCTGCTGACCACCACCCGGACGTGGGCGGTCGTCGGCTGCTCGCCGGACCCGCGGCGTGACTCGCACCGGATCGCCGCGCTGCTGCAGCGCCGCGGCTTCCGGATCGTCCCGGTCAACCCCACCGCCGACACGATTCTCGGAGAGCGGTGCTACGCGTCGGTCGCCGACATCCCGCCGGAGTTGGGGGTCGAGGTCGTCGACGTCTTCCGCCACAGCGATGCTGCCGGCGCCCATGTCGACGAGGCCATCGCCGCCGGCGCCAAGGGCGTCTGGCTGCAGCTCGGCGTGATCGACGAGGCCGCGGCGCAGCGAGCGCGGGCGGCCGGGCTCCACACCGTCATGGACCGCTGTCCCGCGATCGAGCTGCCGCGGTTGGCGGCAAGCTGACCCCGGGCGGCGATCAGCCGGTCACCTTCGCCACGGCGCGCTCCAGCTCACCGGGGGAGAACGCGCCCTCGAACCGCGTCGAGATCACGCCGTTGCGGTCGACCACGAACGTCCACGGCTCCGTCTGCAGCCGGTAGCTCACCAACTGGGGCCGCAGCCCCTTGGAGACGTCGTTGTCCTGGTAGACCTCCTGGTGGATGAAGGACGCCTTGTCGCCGAACTTCGACTGGACCTCGTCGACGACGTCCACCACCGGGCCGCAGACCTTGCTCTGGCACAGCTGCGGCGTCGCGAACGTCAGCACGACCGGCTTCTTGCCCACGACGTGGGCGAAGTCGTCCTTGAGCAGCGACGGGGCCGGCGGGATGCGGGTGTCGATCTTGGCGACGTTGCCGGCCACGTCGGCCGGCGTCAGGGTGTGGACGACCGGCGCCTTCTGGCCGACGCCGGGTGGCGGATTGGGCGTCCCCCCGACCTTCACGCCGATCGGGCTGGTCGCCACGAGCCGGCCGTCGAGCTTGGCGATCGCGAGCATCGCGTACTTGCCGTTGCGCTTGAACGGCACGTCGGCGACGTAGACGCCACGGGCCGCGTTGGGATCCGTCGAGGTCTGCTTGCTCTGGAACTGCGGCGAGACCTGCAGCGACTCGCTGCGCGCGACGTACGGGCCGTGGGCGCCGGACCCGTCGGTCTTGCCGATGTAGAGCGCGACGCCCGCGCCCGACAGCTGCTTGCCGGCGGTGTCGAACAGCGCGAAGCCGATGCGGTTGCCACCCTTCTCCAGCAGCGACACGCTCGGGGCGAGCACGGGACCCGACGGCATGTTGCCGACGAGGTCGGGCAGGGTGCGGCCGGTCGCGGTCGGGAAGTCCTCGGGCCGCGCCGCCGGCTGGGGCTGAGCCGGAGCCGCAGCGTTGTCGCTGCCCCCGCCGGACGAGCCACAGCCGGCCGCCAGAAGGACCGGTGCGGCGAGCGCCAGGAGCAGGAACAGGAACCGGGAGGTCGAGGTGATGCGGGGCATGGGCAGGCGGAGAGGCTAATGGGGTGATTGGATACCGCGCGCCGGTGTCGTGTTAAGCGCAGATGGAGGAGTCGACGTGGCCCAGCAGCGTGCAGCGATCGTGACAGGCGCATCCAGCGGGATCGGGCTCGCCATCGCCGAGGTGCTCGGCGAGGAAGGGTACGCGCTGACCGTCGCCGCGCGGCGACCCGAGAAGCTCGAGGAGGCGGCCCAGGGCCTCAAGGACAAGGGGTACGACGTCGAGACGGTGGCCGGTCCTCTCGGCGACGAGGAGGGCGTCAAGGCCGTCGTGGCGGCCCACCGCGAGCGCTACGGGCGCCTCGACGTCCTGGTCAACAACGCCGGCGTCGGCATCGGCGCGCCGGTCGCCGAGATCGACACGAAGAAGCTCGATCTGCAGCTCGGCGTCAACCTCCGCTCGATCATCCTGTTCTACCGCGAGACGGTGGACCTGCTGCGCGCCGCGGCCAAGGAGGAGGGGTCGGCCCTGGTCGTCAACACGGCGTCGATCGCCGGCAAGCGCGGCCAGCCATGGCTGTCGGTCTACTCGGCCACCAAGGGCGCGGTCGTCAACTTCACCGAGGCCATGCACAAGGAGCTCTCGGGCGAGGGGATCAAGTCCACCGCGCTGTGCCCCGGCTTCGTCGCGACGGCGATGACGACGTTCATCCAGGGCCAGGTGCCGCCCGAGGAGATGATCACCACACGCGACATCGGCGAGGCGGTGCGGCTCCTGCTGAAGGTCTCCCCGGCGTGCATCATCCCCGAGATCCAGTTCATCCGGCCCGGGGAGTGAGCCCCTGCGCGGGCCCCGGCTCGGGACGCTTCAGACGAGGTGGCGCTCGCGCTCGAGGCGCTGCATGGCGCGCTCGGCGTCGGCGTCCACGCGGAGGGCGCTCCCGGGCGTCCTGAGCCAGCCGGTGCCCGTGCGCCGCGCCTCCCGCGCGCGCCGGTCCCGCGCGACGGCCTGGTGGTCGCGGATCGCGCCCGCCAGATCGGTCTCGGCGAGGATCGACGCCTCCAGGTTGGCCTCCAGCACGCGCAGCTCCCGCGTCGTGGCACGGCGGGCGCGCTTGGCGCCGGCGAAGCGGTCCCAGGCGTGGGCGAACGACACGAAGCTCGTGCGACCGCCGTGACGGTGGGCGGCCAGCATCGGGCAGACGCCGCCGGACCGGTCGCTGTAGGCGCCGACGATGATGTCGCTGGCACGCACGCCGTCGAGCATCGCCTCGCGCGTGCGCAGCGGCAGGCAGTCGATGGCGAGGCGGAGGTCGTCGATCGGCGATGGCGTACGTGGCATAGGGTGTGCGGCCCTCCCCGCGGGGACGTCGTGCGGGAAGCGTACCCCTCGATCCTCGTCGCGCCAAGGCGTTCTCCTCCTCCTGAAAGGACCGTTGCATGAGGTTGGGTGTCCACATCGGCTACTGGGGCCTGGGTCTGTCCAGCGCCGACCAGCTGGCCATCGTCGGTGAGGCCGAGCGCCTCGGCTACGACAGCGTCTGGACGGCGGAGGCCTATGGCTCCGACGCGGCGACGATCCTCGCGTGGCTGGCCGGTCAGACCTCGACGATCAAGCTCGGGTCCGGCATCTTCCAGATGCCCGGCCGCAGCGCGGCGATGACGGCGATGACCGCCGCCACGATCGACCAGCTCTCCGGCGGCCGCATGCTGCTCGGGATCGGCTCGTCCGGCCCGCAGGTCTCCGAGGGCTGGCACGGCGTGCGCTTCGGCAAGCAGCTGCAGCGCACGCGGGAGTACATCGAGGTCGTGCGCAAGGCGCTGGCCCGGGAGCGGCTGGAGTACGACGGCGAGACGATCCAGCTTCCGCTGCCCGACGGGCCGGGCAAGGCGCTGAAGCTGACGATCGCCCCCGTTCAGGCGGCCATCCCGATCTACCTCGCGGCGATCGGGCCCAAGAACACCGCCTTGGCGGGCGAGGTCGCCGACGGCTGGATGCCGACGCTGCTCTCGCCCGAGCACCTCCCGCTGCTGCGCGACTCCTTGGAGGAGGGCGCCGCGCGGGCCGGGCGCTCGCTGGAGGGCTTCGACATCGCGCCGACGGTCAACGTGAACATCACCGACGATGTGGCAGCTGCGCGGGATGCGGTCCGGCCGTTCATGGCGCTCTACATCGGCGGCATGGGATCGCGGGACAAGAACTTCTACAACACGCTCGTGCAGCGCTATGGGTTCGAGGACGCGGCGCGCACGGTCCAGGATCTGTATCTCGAGGGCAAGAAGCAGGAGGCGGCCGCCGCGCTGCCCGACGAGCTGATCGACCTGGTGTCCTTGGTCGGGCCGGCCGACCGGGTCCGCGAGCGGCTGCGCGCGTTCGCCGACGCGGGCGTCGGGACGCTGGGCGTCTCCCCCATGGCGTGGACACGGGACGAGCGCATCCGCCAGCTGCGGCTGGTGGCCGAGCTCGCGGAGGACGTGATCTGAGGGTCCTGCTCGGCGCGTTCGGGGACGCCGGCCACGCGTTCCCGATCATCGCCCTCGGGCGCGGGTTGCGTGCGCGCGGCCACGAGGTCGTCGTCGAGACCTGGACGCGCTGGCAAGATGATGTGGAACGTGAGGGGCTGCGGTTCGCCCCCGCGCCGGAGTACCACGTGTTCCCGACGCGCGGGCGGCCGCTGAAGCCCTACGAGGCGGTCGTGCGCGCGGCGGCGGTGACGCGGGAGCTCGTGCGGGCCGAGCGCCCGGACGTCGTGGTCGCCGACATCCTGACGCTCGCGCCCGCGCTGGCGGCCGAGCTCGAGGATGTGCCGTGGGCCACGGTCATCCCCCACGTCGACCCGCGGGGCGCGCCCGGGTTCCCGCCGTACTCGGTCGGCGCGCGGCTGCCGCGCACCCAGGTCGGCCGCCGCCTCTGGGGACGGTTCGACCCGCTCATCGGACGCGGGCTGGAGCTCGGCCGCACCGAGCTCAACGAGACGCGGCGGCGCCTGGGCCTGCCGGCGTTGTCGCACGTGCACGGCGGGATCTCGCGGTCGCTGGCGCTGGTCGGGACCTTCCCGCAGCTCGAGTACCCGCGGCCCGGCGGCGGCGAGCCGGGGACGCACGTGGTCGGGCCGCTGCAGTGGGAGCCGACGTTCGGCGACGTCGAGCTGCCCGACGGCGACCCATCGTGGCCGGTGGTGCTCGTGGCGCCGTCGACGGCGCAGGACGCCGAGCACGTGATGCTCCGGGCGGCGCTGGAGGGCTTGGCGGATCTGCCCGTGCGGGTGCTGGCGACGACGAACCGGCGCGAGCCGGCCACGGCGCTGCGCGTGCCCGCCCACGTGCGGCTCGTCGATTGGGTGTCCTACTCGCGCACGATGCCGCGCTGCGATCTGGTGGTCTGCCACGCGGGCCATGGGACCCTCGTGCGCGCGCTGTCGAGCGGCTGTGTCGTGGTTGCGTGCCCGGCGGCGGGCGACATGAACGAGAACGCCGCGCGCGTCGACTGGGCCGGCGCGGGCGTGCGGCTGCCGCGGCGCCTGGTCTCGGCGACGGGGCTGCGGCTGGCGGTCACGCGCGCGCTGGCCGCCCCGGCGCTGCGGGCACGGGCGCGGGAGCTGGCGGCCTGGAACGCCGCCCGCGACCCGGCCGACCGCGCGGCGGAGCTGGTGGAAGGGCTCGCCGCGGGGCGGTAGTTGGGGGCATTGCGATGCACCGGAGTCCGTCCGGAATCCGAACTAGCGTTCGCATCCATGGATCGGGCGTGGCTGGCAGGGAGGCTGGAGGCGGGAGCGTCGTACGAGGCGATCGCGCGGGAGGCGGGATGCTCGGCGTCGAAGGTGTCGTATTGGGCTCGGAAGCACGACCTCGCCTCGCTCCACGCGCCGCGGTACGCCAGTCGGGGCGGGCTCGACCGCGCCGTGCTGGAGCAGCTGATCGCGGAAGGGCTCACCGTTCGCGCGATGGCCGAGCGCCTGGACTCCAGCGCCACGCGGATCCGGCATTGGATCGGCCGGTACGAGCTCGGTCCGTTCGCGGCTCAGGTTCGCGCGCAGCGACTCGCGGCCGAACGGGACCGCGAGCGACGGTGCCCGAAGCACGGGCTGGTGCCGCACGTCGCCCGCGCGTCCGGGTTCCGCTGCCGGCGCTGCCTGTCGGATCAGGTGTCCGAGCGGCGCCGGCGGGTGAAGCGGACGCTGGTCCAAGACGCCGGCGGGCGGTGCGTCGTCTGCGGCTACGACCGCTGCGTCCGGGCCCTCGAGTTCCACCACATCGACCCGGGTGAGAAGCGGTTCGCGCTGGCGCATCGCGGGCTGTCCCTGGCGCTGGCCACGCTCCGTGCCGAGGCGGCCAAGTGCGTGCTGCTGTGCTCGAACTGCCACGCTGAAGTCGAGGACGGCCTGCTCGATCTCCAAGGAAGCACGTCGACTGCCCCTCGGTCTATGCTGAGGGGCGAAGCGCCCGATCGGGGGTAGCTCAATCGGCAGAGCTCTCGACTGTTAATCGAGTGGTTGTGGGTTCGAGTCCCACCCCCCGAGCTGTGAGAAACCCGCCTCCCGCCGAGGCGGGTTTCGTCGTTCAGCGCCCGCTCAGCGGGCCGGCATGGTCTCGT
Organism: Baekduia sp.; assembly: GCA_033855515.1. Taxonomy (GTDB): domain Bacteria; phylum Actinomycetota; class Thermoleophilia; order Solirubrobacterales; family Solirubrobacteraceae; genus Baekduia. The sequence continues at coordinate 114 of JAWVGD010000316.1, read as the reverse complement.
CCATGCTCTGCTGGAGCAGCTGCTCCCAGCGCTCCTTGGCGCGGTCCTTGACCGAGCGCAGCTCGTTGATCGAGCCGGAGCCCGAGCGTCGCGCCTCGGCGATGTCGCGCTCGG